>DMQW01000212.1:3285-10332 GCA_003455565.1 Limisphaerales bacterium | reverse complement strand
TGATACAATTGATAAGGTGCCGTCGTCGGGTGTTGCCCAAAAAGTTTCGGCCATCAACGAAGTCGTGATCCGCATCGCGGGCAATTCGCAGGACGGCATCCAGGCCATCGGCGGATTTCTGGCGCGCCTGGCCGGGCGCAGCGAACAGGAAGTCATGACGTTCATGACGATTCCCGCCACGATCTCCGGCGGGTCGTCCATCTTCCAGGTTCGCATCGGTTCGGGCGAAGTTTTGAGTTCGGGCGATGAAGCGGACGTGCTGCTCGCGTTTTACCAGCATTCTTACGAAGACCATATCGGCTCGCTGAAAAAAGGCGGCATCGTGCTTTACGATTCCGACCACGTCGAAGCGAAGGAAGAATGGAAAAAAGATTATCATCATCTGGGCGTTCCAATTTCCGGTCTGACGGTTGAAGCCATCGGCGGCACGGCCAAGGACAAGGGCAAAAATATTTTCGCGCTCGGTCTCATTGCCAAGATGTTCGACTTGAATGTGCCCAAACTCGAAAAACTCATCGGCGAACGTTTCACCGGCAAAGACCCGAGTATTTTGAACAACGCGCTCGCCGCGTTTCATGCGGGTCACGCGAACCCGCTCGGCAACGTGCTGGAAACTTTCAAGTTCGTGGACAGCCAGAAAAAAGATGGTCACCAAGTTGTGATGAACGGCAACGAGGCGCTGGCTTACGGATTGATTGCGGCGGGCGTGCGTTTTGGCGCCGCGTATCCCATCACGCCGTGGACGGACATCATGGAATTGCTGCGCCGCGAACTGCCGAAATACGGCGGTATGTTCATCCAGACCGAAGACGAAATCGCCGCCATCTCGATGGCTATTGGCGGAAGTTATGCCGGTCGCGTCGCCGTCACCGGTTCGAGCGGCCCCGGAATTTCGCTTAAAACCGAAGCGCTTGGCTGGGCGGTCATGGCCGAAATGCCGCTCATCATTGTGGACGTGCAACGCGGCGGCCCCTCGACCGGCATGCCGACGAACATCGAGCAGTCCGATTTGAACATCGCCGTCAACGGCGGTCACGGCGACGCCCCACGCGTCGTCATCGCGCCGGCGGACGTGGAAGATTGTTTTTACACGGCGATTGAAGCCGTCAACATCGCGCGCAAATACAGCGTGCCGGTCATCATCCTCTCCGATCAAGGCATCGCCTCGCGCATCGAAGCGTTCACCGAACCGAACCTCGAAAAAGTTTGCCAGGACATTTCGCCGAACCTGGCACCGGTCGCGGATCACAAGCCTTACGATTTGTCGGCGGCCAATGGCATCACGACCCACCTCGCGCCCGGCACAAAGATCAACAGCGGCAAGTATCCCATCGTCACCGGCCTCGAACACGACGAACTCGGCCATCCGACCGGCTCGCCGAAATTGCACATGCAGATGACGGCGAAACGCCGCAAGAAATTGCAGGCGCTCGGCGCAGCTTTGCCCGTGCCGAAAATTCACGGTCCGTCGGAAGGCAATGTCCTGCTCGTCGGCTGGGGTTCGACCCAGGGTCCGATCAAGGAAGCCGTGGATCGCGCGCGCGCCGCCGGCGACAGCGTTTCCTCGGTTCACATCAAGCACATCAATCCGTTGCCGCCCGGGCTTGAAAATATTTTCGCCGGTTTCAACCACGTCCTTGTCGTCGAGATGAATGATGAAGGGCTTTACGGCTTCGGCCAGCTTGGTGCTTTGTTGCGCGCCCGTTATTGCGACCCGAAAATCCAGGGCATCAACAAGACCGACGGCCTTACCTGGAAGGTGAAGGATATTCTCGAACGCGCCAAAACCAACGTGTCCGCCGGACTGCGCAAAATTTAATCAACCCACTTTGTTATGAGCCAAACTTTGATAGAAACTCCCGAACGCACCAGAAACATTACTTCCGTCGCCGCGCCCACTTTGCCTGCCACCGAAGAACGCAAAGGTCTGACCAAAAAAGAAATCGCCGCCGATCATCCGACGTGGTGTCCCGGCTGCGGCGATTTCTCCGTGCTCGCGCTGTATTTCAAGCTGATCGAAAAGCGCAAGCTGCGGCACGAGAAAATCACGACTATCGCGGGCATCGGCTGCTCCAGCCGTTTTCCGTATTTCGTGCAGGCGCACGGCGCGCATTACATTCACGGACGCGCGCTGCCGTTCGCGAGCGGCATTTCACTTTCGCGGCCTGACCTGCACGTTTTCGTTTTCGGCGGCGACGGCGACGCCTTTTCCATCGGCGGAAATCATTTCACCCACACCGCGCGCAAGAACATCAAGCTGACCTACTGCGTGATGGACAACTGGGTCTACGGCCTGACGAAGAAACAGACTTCGCCCACGTCGCCGCTTGGTTTCAAGAGCAAGACCGACCAATGGGGCGCGGTGGATTATCCGATCAACCCGATGAAGCAGGCGATTTCCGCCGGCGCAACTTTCGTCGCGCGCACGACGCACACGAATCCGAACCACGTTTTGGCGATGATGGAAGCCGCGATGGATCACGACGGTTTCAGCTTCATCGAATGTTTGAGCGAGTGCGTGGAATTTTACGAAGGCGCGTTCGACGCGAGCAACCCGCGCAAAGGCGGCGTGTTCAACGAAGTTCCGAAAACGCACGATGTGACGGACGAACTCGCGGCCTACAAGCTCGCGGGCGAGCCGTTCCCCGGCAGCTTCGGCATTTTCTACAAGGTCAGCAAGCCGACCAAGAACGCGAAGGAAGCTGAAATCATCAAGTCTTATCAAAGCAAAGTCACCGGCCAGAAAGACTGGCAGATTCTCCAGAAGAATTTCGACCGGATGAAATAATTTTTTAGTTAAATCCGTCTTGCGGACGCGTCAGGCATGGCGCGTCCGTTTTATTTTAGATGGACAGCCGTTGTCCCACCTCCTGCTGTAAACTGGCTGGAAAATGACGTGCAAAAATTTTACCGGGCATCATAATCAAACAGAGTCCATGCTGGCAGTGGAACCATGAATCTAAAGACCGAACTTCAGAATTACGGCGTCACCAACTTCCGGTTGTTTGGTGGTTCCGCAAAGCCGGAACTCCTCGACTATTTGGATCTGGTCGAGCCGCGAGAACCTTCTGAACTGCTCCCCCATGGCGTGGCGGAGAGTCAGGGACGACCGTTGCTTTTCTTCGTCAACGAAAGCAATCTCACCCAAACACCAGTTGAGCAGGAAAAGAATTTGGACGAACTCCGGCGCAAGCTCGCCTGTCGTGGCGACCGCGCCTATCTCGCCCGCATCCGCCCCGGCGAACTGAAGGTTGTGCCGGTGTCGTTGGATGACCGGATGCCGGAATGGCAGATTTACAACCCTGACACTCCAGAGGCGCTCACTTTTTTCACCCACCTAGCTCACGGCCATTATCTCGAGGGAGAAAAACCCAAAGATGCTGACTACGTTTTCTCCGCCATGTTCAAACTGGTGTGGAGCGTAGCCGACCGTCTGGCCCAACTGCATATCAAACGCACCGATGTTTTGTCGCTCATGGGCCGGGCGCTGTTTTTCCGATTCCTGAAAGATCGTCAGATTGTTCGAGAGGATGATTACGGGCTAATTGCGCCCAAGGCCGCCCGCATTGAAGATTGTTTTGCGAATGCCAATAATGCCGCCAGCACTTCAACTTGGCTTGATAAAACATTTAATGGTGATCTGCTTCCGCTGACGGACGGCGGGGACGCCGATTATTTCAACAAAATTGGTCAACGCACCGGCGGACGTGTTTTCTCTCATTTGACGGCCATCATTGAAGGCGTGGAGCCCCGGGGTGATTCGGAATATCAATTGCCGCTTAAGATGGACTTCGGCACGTTTAATTTTGCCCACGTTCCCGTCGGCCTGTTAAGCCAAGTCTATGAACGTTTCGCTTGGAAATGGGAACATGACAACGCCAAGGAGACAAGTGTCCATTATACTCCGCGCAACATTGTCACCACACTGGTTGACGAAGCTTTCATCAAACTTCCCAACGCTCATGAAGCCCGCGTGTTAGATCCGGCTTGCGGCGCCTCCGTATTTTTGGTTCTCGCCTTCCGTCGTCTTTATCAAGCGCGCTGGAAAGAAACCGGCAACCGACCCGACACCAAGGCCATTCGCGAAATACTGAACAAGCAACTTGTTGGCTTCGACATCAGCGATTCCGCACTCAAACTGGCCGCGTTGAGTCTTTACCTGACGGCCATCGAACTTGACCCAGACCCGGTGCCGCCGTCCAAGCTCAAGTTTGCTCATCTGCGTGACAAGGTGCTGTTCAATTTCCGGCGTGAAGGAGTTGACCCGGAAGAAGGTGCAGTTGCCGGCAGCTTGGGTGAACACGTCGGCCAGCGTTTTGATGGCAAGTTCGATTTGGTTTTAAGTAACCCACCGTGGACTAGCCTCGAAGGTGATGATCGTCCGCTGGCCGAACAGTTGAACCAATTGAGCAAAGACATCATCGCGCGGCGGGCGGACGAAAAAATTGCGGCGGCGTATGAAACTCCCGACTCCGGGCCGGATTTGCCTTTCGTCTGGAAGGCTACCGAGTGGTGCAAACCCGATGGCCGGATTGCCATGGCGTTGCCAGCGCGCATTCTGCTCAAACAGGAAGATATTCCCCGTCGTGCCCGCGAAACATTTCTGCGACTGGTTGAAGTCACGGGCGTCATCAATTGCGCGAATCTTCGCAAAACCAAAGTCTGGCCTGATGTGGACCAGCCGTTCCTGCTCCTGTTTGCGAACAATCGCAAGCCCAAAGAAAACCACTCGCTGCGGTTTATCACTCCTTATCCCGACACCAATCTCAACGGCCTTGGCGAGATGCGGATTGACGCGAAATCTGTCCAGCCAATTGAAATCCAAGCCGCATTAGAACACCCTTGGCTTTGGAAAACCTTAAGCATTGGAACTTCACTGGATTTCGATGTCATCAGTCGAATCCGGGCATCAGGCGGCGTTCCACTTAATGAGTTTTGGGTGGACAGTTATGCCACCTGCCAAGGATATAAAATCGCACCAGTAAAAGATTCTGCCGCAGAACTAAAGGTTCTTCCCGACCTGCATTCTCCCAAAACCGAGGCCCTAGCACGGCCACTCCCGCGCTTTGCGGTGGATGTATCTCGCCTCAAAAGATTTTCGCGCGACAAGTTGCATCGAACACGTTTTCGCAAAAAAGGTGACAAGCTCCGAGTTTATCGCGCCCCGCTGACTTTGGTTAAGGTTTCACCTCCCACTGACCGCAACGAAGGTCGTGCATTATTTAGTCTTGATGACGTTGCCTACAACGAAAGTTTTTATGGCTATTCAGCCCCAGCAACCCCGGAAGGTGAACTGGCGGCAAGGTATTTGCATCTTTTGGTGCATTCATCGCTTTGGCTTTACTACGCATTACTGACGAGCGGTGAGATAGGAGTTGAGCGGCCCAAACTTCAAAAAGGTGATTTGGATCGTTTCCCAATCGTTCCTATCAACACGTTGCCTCCCGAAACAAAACGACAAATACAAAAATTATCCAATGATCTTCTCGACGAAGACACAAGTGTCTTTGATGACGTTGATATTTTGTTTGCCAAAATCTACGGCTTGGATAGGCGCGACTTGGAAGTGATTGCTGACACGTTGGAAATTCGAGAGCCAAGTGATGAGTTAGGGAAACGCGCCAGTGTGCCTCCCGCAGAAAATGAACGGCGTAAATTTGGAACCAGGCTTGAATCCATTCTCCGCCCGTTTTTCAAAGTCACCGACGATGAACCGCACGTAGAGCTTTTGAAGTCACAACCTTTAGCTCCGTTTGGCCTGTTGCTCATTTCAAAACGTGGAACAAAGTTGCCCGCCCCCGATACATTTTTCCGCGAAGCTTTGCTCAAACTGGCCGATGATACCGGCAGCACACGCATTATTCTGGCAGTGAAGGGCGGTCTCGTTGTGGCGTTGCTAAACCAGTATCGCTATTGGACACCAAGCCGGGCGCGGTTGCTCGGCGCGGAACTCGTCCGTGAACACCTTGACGTTTTTGACTGACGCATGACGCTCGGAATGTTCAACATGACTGCGGACGAGGATGAGTTGCCGCATAAGCCGCTTTCTCCGCGTGCTTGCATCATTGTTGAACTGGCACTTGTCCGTGCGTGGCGGTGGATGATTGAAAATCCACAACCCGGATTTGACCTGCATACAGCACTGGAAAACGGAGTTACCCACCGACTTCATGAAACTCTGTTTGACGTTGTGTTTAAAAAAGAACTCGTGGATGGATTCAACAAGGAGATTTTTACCATTGGCACACGCGGCGCAGAGTTGCGCAACTTTGATGGCAGCAAACGCGACTTGAAGCCGGATTTGCTTGTGGGTTTCATCAATCGCCCGAGCGTGGCTTATCCAACTCAAGATTGGCTTTTCATTGAATGCAAGCCGGTGGACAGCGACCACACCGGTGGCGCTCATTATTGCGACAAAGGAATCATCCGTTTCATTCGGGGCGACTATGCGTGGACAATGACCAGCGCACTGATGATTGGTTATGCTCGCAGCGGCTACACTATTTTACCGAAGTTGCCGGAGGCATTGGTATCACGAAAGAAAGAGATTCCAACGCTTGATGCTCCTCAACCATGTCAGGCTTCAAAAGCCGGTTCAGTAAATGAAGTCGTTCACGTCAGCCGTCACGAACGCATTTTCAAATATGTTGAAACTGGAAAAGCCGCCCCGGCAATAATCATCAGGCATCTCTGGCTGAAGCGGGATTAGCGAACTGCGCTGATGCTGTAATTCATTTCTTCACGAACACCATGGCCCACATCCACGAAAAAATTGATTTTACCGTCGCGATCTTTGTCGTCCACGACGAAAAGATTCTGCTCATCCATCATCGCAAGCTCGACCAGTGGCTGCCGCTCGGCGGGCACGTTGAACTGGACGAAGACCCGGAACAGGCCGCGTTGCGCGAGGCGAAGGAAGAAAGTGGCCTCGACGTGGAACTGCTCGGCGAACGTCCGCCCACGACTTCGCCCGGCACGCGCGCGCTCATCGCGCCGCGCTTTCTCGACATCCATCGCATCAGCGACACGCACGAACACATCGGCCTG
>DMQW01000212.1:0-3162 GCA_003455565.1 Limisphaerales bacterium | reverse complement strand
CCGCCTGCTACACCATCGAAGGCCTGAACTCCTTCGCGGTCGTGATCTATTTCAACTACCTCTACTTTTTATTCCGCGACCGGTTTGGGTTCAATGACAAGCAAAACCTCGCGCTCGCCGCGCTGATCGGCCTGATTTACACGTTCGCCTCGTGGCAGGCCGGCAGGTTCGCGCAACGCTGCGGCTACTTCACCGCATTGAAAATCGGTTTCGGCTTGATGGCCGCCGGACTTGCGGCCGGCTCACGGCTCGACTCCGTGACGGGCCAGATCGTCGCCGCCTGCGTCGTCAACACCGGCATGTGTTTCATCTGGCCGGTGCTGGAAGCGCTCGTCAGCGAAGGCGCGAATGCCGCGCGTGCCGTGGGCATCTACAACATCACCTGGGCCGTGAACAACGCGCTCGCCTATTTTATTGGCGGCGCACTCATCGAAAAATTTGGCTACCAAAGCATCTTTTACGTTCCCCTCGCGTTCATGCTGGTGCAGCTCGCGATGGTTTTCTGGCTCGAAAAAATCCACGTCAATCCGGTCGTGCCCGGAGCTGAAACGGGTTTGCCGCCCGCACCGCACCGTCCATTGCGGGAAAAAACCAGAAAGTTCCAGCGCCTGGCGTGGCTCGCGAACCCGTTCGCCTACATCGCCATCAACACCCTGATCGCCGTCATTCCCGGCCTCGCGGCGAAGTTCCAATTGTCGCCGATGCTCGCCGGATTTGTCTGTTCGCTCTGGTGTTTCGCGCGCGTGTTCGCGTTCGTCGCGCTGTGGCGCTGGCCGGGCTGGCACTACCGTTTTCGCTGGCTGGTGACGGCGTTCGCGCTGCTCATCGTTTCGTTCGCGTTGATCCTCACCGCGCCCAATCTCGCGGTGCTGCTCGTCGCGCAAATCTTTTTCGGCGTCGCCATCGGGCTGATTTATTATTCGTCGCTGTTTTACTCGATGGATGCGAGCGACACCAAGAGCGAACACGGCGGCATCCACGAAGCCGCCATCGGTTTGGGAAATTTCATCGGCCCGGCGGTCGGCGCGGCGTCGCTGCAATTTTTGCCGCAATTCGCCAGCAGCGGCGCCATCGCCGTGAGCGCGCTGCTGCTGTGCGGGTTCGGCGGGCTGATTGGAATTTGGCGCACGGCGAAATGATTTTTGCCACAGAGACACAGAGAACACAGAGCCGTCTTCCCGCCAATTTTTCTCTGTGCCCTCTGTGTCTCTGTGGCTAAACTGATTTTATGTCTGCTGAACAAGAAAATTTGACCGAACGCAAGACCCTCGACGACCGCGCGAAGATGACCGAACTGGAACGCATCCGGCATTCCGCCGCCCATGTCATGGCCACCGCGATTTTGCGGCTCTGGCCCGAAGCGCAATTCGCCGCCGGGCCGCCGGTCGAAAACGGCTTTTATTACGACGTGGATTTGCCGCACCGCATCTCGCCGGAAGATTTCGAGAAGATCGAGTCGGAGATGAAGAAGGAGATCAAGGCCAACAACACCTTCGAGAAAATCGTCGTCACCCGCGAGCAGGCGTTGAAGGATTCCGAGAGCGGACGGCTGGGCGGATTGACCGAGCGACCGGGCAATGTGAGCAAATTCAAGCTCGGCAATCTCGAAGCGATTCCCGAAGGCGAGGCGATTTCCTATTTCAAGAACGGCGATTTCATTGACCTGTGCGCCGGGCCGCACGTGATGCGCACCGGCAACATCGGCGCGTTCAAGCTCACCAGCGTGGCCGCCGCCTACTACAAGGGCGACGAAAAAGGCCCGCAGCTCCAACGCATCTACGGCACGGCGTTCAAGAACAAGACCGCGCTCGACGAGTATTTCAAGATGATCGAGGAGGCCAAGCGCCGCGACCATCGCAAGATCGGCGCGGAGATGGGGCTGTTCGCGATTGACACGGAATTTGTCGGGCCGGGACTGGCGCTGTGGCTGCCGAAGGGCACAGCGATTCTCGAAGAACTGGAAAAGCTCGCGAAGGAAACTGAATTCGCCGCCGGTTATGTGCGCGTGAAAACTCCGCACATCGCGCGCGAAAAAATGTATAAAACCTCCGGCCATCTGCCGTATTACGCGGAGTCAATGTTTCCGCCGATGCAAATGAAACTAGACCCTGAAGGTGAAGTTGAAATTCATGAATTACAGCAAGAACTGCAGGCGCAGGAAGACAAAATTGTCTCCATGCAAAAAACCCGCTTGAAGTGGAAGCAAGAAATAGATTCTTTGAAATCTTCAGAAGTATTCCAAAGCGCGAAAGATTCTTACGCTGGCAACAAGTCTACGTCTGCAATGGCCGAAGAACTAATTTTCAGTGTAGTGGGAATTGAAAAGAAATTGGCTGATTTGGAGAAAGAACTGGCGAGTTTGGAATCGAAACCTCCCGTGATAAAGCAAAGCCTTGAGGATGCACTTTCGCAAAACCGCTACTACCTCAAAGCCATGAACTGCCCGCATCATCACCGCATTTTTGCGGCTGAACCGCACAGTTACCGCGACTTGCCGTTGCGCCTCGCGGAATACGGCACTTGCTATCGCTACGAGCAGAGCGGCGAGTTGTTCGGCCTCATGCGTGTGCGCTCGCTCAACATGAACGACGCGCACATCTATTGCACCGAGGAGCAGTTCGCCGACGAGTTCCGCGCCGTGAACGACATGTATCTGAAGTATTTCAAAATCTTCGGCCTCGAAAAATATCAGATGCGCTTCAGCACGCACGCGGCGGAAGGGCTAGGCAAGAAATACGTCAACGAGCCGGAGTTGTGGAAGAAAACCGAGGACATGGTGCGTCGCGTCCTTGTGGAGAGCGGCATCAACTTCGTCGAGGTCGCCAACGAAGCGGCGTTCTACGGGCCGAAGATTGACGTGCAGGTGTGGAGCGCCATCGGCCGCGAATTCAGCATCGCCACCAACCAGGTGGATTTCGCCGTGCCCGCCAAGTTCGGCCTCACCTACCGCGACCGCGACAACACGGACAAGACGCCACTCTGCATCCACCGCGCGCCGCTCGGCACGCACGAGCGTTTCATTGGTTTCCTCATCGAGCATTACGCGGGCAACTTCCCGCTCTGGCTCGCGCCGGATCAGGTGCGTGTCATCACGCTCAACGACGACGAAGCATTGATCAACTACGCCAAGCCCATCGTGGCCGAACTCCGCGCGAACATGGT
>DMQW01000353.1:5570-5905 GCA_003455565.1 Limisphaerales bacterium | reverse complement strand
CCGGAAAATGTCCAGCATCGCGATCTCGATGCCGTCCGGCAGCGTGGACGAACTGACCAAGGTTGAACCTTTGCCCGCGCCGCCGCCTTCCACCGAGAAGCTCCGTTCCGCCGGATGAAAAACCACGGCCACAGTTTGATTTTGGAAAATCGCCCTGGCCCGCGCCGAGGCGCAAACGTCCTGGACATCACTCACGGCTTTTCTCATGCCTTCTTTTTGCAGCGCCTTCATGATGGCCGGCAACCCCATCGCCGCCACGAGGCCGAGGATGGCCACGACAATCATGATTTCAATGAGCGTGAAGGCGCGGCGGAATTTTGAATTTTGAATTTTGA
>DMQW01000353.1:0-5350 GCA_003455565.1 Limisphaerales bacterium | reverse complement strand
ATTTTGAATTTTGAATTTTGAATGACGAATTGTTTTTCACATTCGCCATTCGCCAGCCGCAATTTAAAATTTCAAATTTCATCATCGGCTTAATGGATGGACGAAATCAACTTGAAGAGCGGCAGGAAAATGCTCAACAGCAGAAAGCCCACGACGATGGACATGACGATGATCAGCACCGGGCCGATGAGGTCGCTCATCACGCGCAGCGCATTCTTCAATTCGTTTTCGTAGGTGTCGGCGAGATTGTTGAGCGCGCCGGGCACGTCGCCGGTTTCCTCGCCGATGCGCACCAGATCCACCATGAGCTGCGGGAACAATTTGCTCTGCGCCAGCGGCTGCGCGAGCGTCTTGCCGTCCGTCACCTCCGCACGCGTCTTGGCAATGGCTTCTTTGATCAGGCTGTTGGACATGACCTGCTCGGTGATTTTCAGCGCGGTCAAAACCGGCACGCCGTTTTGCAGCAGGGTGCCGAGCGTCCGCGCAAACTGGCCGAACAGATTTATCTTCACCACATTGCCGAAAACCGGCGCCTGCATCTTCCATTCGTCCATTTTTCGCCCGCCCGCCGCGCTGGATTGAAAGCGTTTGAACAGCACGATCACCGCGATCACCGTCAAGCCCAGCAGCCACCAATACTTCGTGAACAGCATGCTGATAAAAATCAACATCCGCGTCGGCAACGGCAGCTCGATGTTGAAGCCGTTAAAAATCTCGATGAACTTCGGCATCATCATCGTCATAAAAAAAATGACGAGCACGATGCCCACGCAGATCACCATCACCGGATAAATCATCGCCGACTTGAACGTGGCCTGCACCTCCGCGAACTGCTGGAAATGGTTCGCCATGCGCCGCAACACCTGGACGAGCGAGCCGGCCGATTCACCGGCGCGCACCATGTTGATATACAGATCGGAAAAAATCCGGGGCTGCCGCGCCATCGCGTCCGACAACGACCGGCCCTCCGTCACTTCCTGCTTCAACTCGCGGCTCACCTCGGCGGGAATCCCCTTCGTTTGCAGATGCGTCATGCTGTTGAGCGCGACGGTCAGCGGCATGCCCGATTGGAGCAGGTTCGCCAGTTGCGTGGTGAACGTGGCCAGTTCCTGCAACTTCGGTTTCCGCTTTTGCGACAACTGCGCGCGCAATGTCGGCGGCAGAAACGAAGCGAGATCCACGCCCTTGCTCGCGGGTTTGCCATCGGCGACTGCGCCCGCGCGGGCGGTGTCCACGGCGATGGGGAAAAGTCCGAGCCGCTGGATTTGCATCAGTGCGGCTCCACGGTCAGCCACGTCCAACACGCCCTCGACGAGTTCGCCGGAACGTTTGCGGGCTTTGTAAGAAAACTCAGGCATTTGTTCTTTTATTCAAAACCGGCGGCGGCGGAAAGTTTCAAAACAAAAAACCTGCTGGAACGCTTCCTCGTTCCAGCCGGTGAAGCGAATCGAGCCGTGCAGTTATTTTGCTGCCGCCGCCGTTGCCGGCGTGGAACTGGTGCGGTTAAAAAACCGTTGTAGACCGTCGCTCAAATTATCATCCACGCCTGGCAGCCGACAATGGAAACATCGTATCCTGCGCTCCGCTGTAGCCCATTTTTTGGGACAAGGCCATCTGGCTGTCCCCACTTCCGATTCAGTTCGGGTTGTAATCACCGAAGTTCACACCAAAACGACGGTTGGGCGGGCTGGCCTTGATTTCGTGGTAGGTGTTATCTTGCCAGACTATCAGGTTCAACTTTGGAGACGGCTGCAAATCCCGGATATAGGAGTATTGTGCAAAGGTGTGCGTGCGTATGCCGCCAACGGCGACGATTACATCGCCACGTCTCAAACCAAACGAGCGCACCAGATCGTTCTGCCCATTTATCGCCACACCGTCGGTTGGCTCCGCATGAAAATCGTTCATGGAAATATTCTCCATTCCCTTCTGGAACAAAGCCTTCAGGCGTTTCTGAAGTTCCGAATCGAACCGCGAATCGCCGGTCTGCGCTTTGTAACGCGAACAAAAAGCCATCAGCGGGCCTGGTTCGTTATAGTGCTCCTCAATTTTGGCAAGCCATTCGAATGCGCCGTCGTAATTGGTGGTGGCCTCCATGAAGACGCCCTTGGCGGTCAGTCCCGCAATGGAATAGACTTCACCGGCAAAGTCCGCGATTTCACGCGCTTTGTCCGTCTGACCTTTCTTCAAATAGTAGCAAACCCGCCATTGGGCGTGGCTGGAGACGCGAACGCTATCCGGATCGGCAATTGAATTGGCGCGAATGCCGTCGAACACTTCGACCGGCAGGCCGCCGGGATTGGCGGCGGTCTTCAGCATCAGCGGCGTGATGGCGGAGATCAGCGCGGCCTTGGCCACTCGTTTAGTGCCGTGGCGGCCGATGTAGCGCGCAACTTCGCCGCCGCCGGCGGAGAAGCCGATCAGGACGGCGTTCTTCAGGTTCAACGTGTCCATGAGGGTTGCGAGGTCATCGGCGTAGGTGTTCATTTCGTTGCCGTTCCAAGGCTGACTGGACCGGCCGTGGCCGCGATGGTCATGGGCGATGCAGCGATAACCGTTGGACGCCAGGAAGAGCATTTGAGCCTCCCAACTGTCCGAACTCAACGGCCACCCATGACTGAATACGACGGGCTGACCCGCGCCCCAGTCTTTGTAGTAGATTTGGGTGCCGTCTTTGGTGGTGATCGTGTTCATGTCGGTCTCCATAGTTGCTGATGTTTTTTTGAATTCCAGAAGCTTTTAGCCTCTGCTTCCATTTTTGCCAGCCGGGTGTAGTAGTCAGGAAATTCAGTTAAGTGCGCCAACGCGATTTTGCCGGTCAGCAGCGGGTTATCGTTAGTAACGTTGGTCGTTTGATTAACGGTGCCATGCTCCAATTCAACACCCAGGCCGGTGCGGAATTGTTCAAGATCAAACTTATCCCAGCGGATGCCCAATTGTTCGCCGATTGTTTTTGCCTGATCCAGGGTAAAAATCTTTTTTTTGCTCATAATATTTAAACTGATAACTGAATGCTGGCGGACGCGCAACCAAGTTGCTACATCCACCAGCGAATGAATCATATTAAAAAACGCATTACGCTCTATCAGATGGGAATGGCTGCCAATCGCTCCAGTTCGAACTGGCAGCCGGTCGGCAATCCGAGCGGGGTTATTTACTCTGCTGCTTTCGCCAATCAACGAGCCGATTTCTGTCGTATTCTCGCCAGTAATATTATAATATAAAAAAATAAGACCATGATTGCGTTTGCATCTCCACTGCCAAAAATAAATCACGTTCGGCTGGCTGCCGTAATTTCGGCTCTTCTGCTCTTCGCAAGGATATCGTTCGCCGGCGTCCAGACGACCGTCGGCTATCACGCCGAGGGACAGGAATCCCCAAGCTTCACCTTCACGAACGTCCCACTGCCCTCCAAGAGTGACGCCGCTACGGCAGCCAAGTTTTCGATTGTATCCGGTGAAGCCGACGCCAACGGCGGTGGCCTCGGAAAGCTCCACGACGGGAAAGTCCCCACCGAGGCGGACGAGCCGGCCGAGAACTTTTTTTTCGCCGCCGGCACCGGGGGCGGACGGATTCAGGTGGATCTGGGCCGCGCCCGCGAACTCAAGCAGGTCAATACTTATTCGTGGCACCCCACAACCCGCGGGCCACAGGTCTATAAGCTCTACGCCAGCGACGGAACAACGAACGATTTCATTGCCGGACCCGGGAAAGACGCCGATCTGGAAAAGTGCGGATGGAAACTCATTACCCAAGTTGATACCCGGACCAAGGACGTCGAAGGCGGAGGGCAATACGGCGTCAGCATCTCCGATTCTGTCGGGGTCATCGGAAATTACCGCTATCTCCTGTTCGATATCTCACCCACCGAAACCGATGACGATTTCGGCAACACGTTTTACAGCGAGATTGATGTCATTGAACTGAACGCCCCAGCGGTGTCGGCGTCGGCGGTTTCCGCAGCACCATTTGTCATCCAATCTGCCGACGGCTATTGCGAGATTACCGTTGATACCGCCAAAGCACCGGAACTCAAGGAATGGGCGGAACAGAAACTGGCGCCGGCGCTGGCCGAATGGTATCCCAAGATCGTGGCCATGATGCCGAGCGATGGCTTCAGCGCGCCAAAAAAATTCAGCGTGGCGATCCGGCCCGGCAACGGTGTTGCCGCCACCGGCGGCACGCGGATCACTGCCAACTCGGCCTGGCTTGGTGGCGAACTCAATGGGGAAGCCGTCGGCGCACTCATTCACGAGGTCGTGCATGTCGTCCAGCAATACGGTGGTAGTCGGCGCAATGGTTCGCGCGCTCCCGGCTGGCTGGTTGAGGGCATCCCGGATTATATCCGGTTTTTCAAATTTGAACCCCAGAGTCACGGTGCCGACATCATCTGGATGCAGCGCCGCCGGAATCTTTCTCTCAACTACGACGGCATGTATCGGATCAGCGCCAACTTTCTGGATTACGTGGTGGAGCATTATGACCCGGACAAGAACCTGATCAAGAAAGTGAACGCCGCCTGCCGACAGGGCAGTTACACGGATGGCTTATGGAAGGAACTTACCGGCAAGCCGCTGGCGGAGTTGAATGAGGAATGGAAAACTGCGGTTCACAAACAACTCGCAACCAAAGGCGAGCCGGGTAGCAATACTCTTACCGCCGCCGAGAAAGCCGCCGGTTGGAAGCTGTTGTTTAACGGCGTGGACTTTGCCGGCTGGCATAACTTCAAACACGAGGGCGTCCGTCTCGGCTGGCAGGTGAAAGACGGCGCGCTCGTCTGCGCCGATCCACACGCCGCTGGCGACATCGTCACCACGGACAAATTCGATTGGTTCGAGTTGCAACTTGATTACAACATTTCCGAAGGCGGCAACAGCGGCATCATCTTTCATGTGACCGATGAGGGCGGCGCGGTTTGGGCGACCGGCCCGGAGTTCCAACTGGAGGACAATGCCAAGGCCGCCGACCCGCAACGCTGCGGCTGGCTTTACGCGCTATATCAGCCGCCGATTGATGCCAAGACCGGCAAGATTCTTGATGCCACGAAACCCGCCGGCGAGTGGAACCATGTCCGCCTCGTCGTCAGCCCGGAGAAATGCGTGCATGAAATCAACGGCGTGAAATATTTTGAATACGTCATTGGTAGCGATGATTTCAACGCGCGCGTGGCCAACAGTAAATTCAGCAAGATGCCATTATTCGCCAAATCCGGCTCCGGCTACCTCGCGCTCCAGGGCGATCACGGCTCGGCTTCTTTCCGCAACATAAAGCTTCGCTCGATCCCGGCGACGGCAGAATTCGGGAATGGAAAACCATAAGCAATGAAAGCATTAGTTAAGGCAAAATCCAA
>DMQW01000465.1 GCA_003455565.1 Limisphaerales bacterium | reverse complement strand
ACGGCCACGTCGAATCGCCGACGTTGCAATTTCTTTTTGAAGACACCAACGATGAAGCGTTGAGCCGCTGGAATCGCGATCATCAACCTCATCGCGAGAAATTGACGCCATGAGCGCCAAACTTGCAGACCGTTTTGAATTCGAGCGCGTGCTGTGGCAGCAAAAGGTCGCGCGCGTCGCGGGCGTGGACGAGGCCGGGCGCGGGCCGCTTGCCGGGCCGGTCGTCGCCGCTGCTGCCATCCTGCCGCCGCGCTGGGCGGAAACCGGTTTGCCCGCCGAACTCGCCGGCTTGAACGATTCCAAGCAGCTCACCGAAACGCAGCGCGAAAAGTTTTTCGCCTTCATCACCGGCTGCGGCGAAATCGAATTCGGCATCGCCGAGGTCAGCGCGGCGGTGATTGACGAAATCAACATCCTGCAGGCGACGCATCGCGCGATGAATGACGCGCTGGCAAAATTAAATCCGCTGCCGCCGCACGCGCTGGTGGATGGTCGGCCGGTGAAAACCTTGCGCGTGCCGCAGACGGCCATCGTCAAGGGCGATGCGCGGAGCTATTCCATCGCCGCCGCGAGCGTGCTGGCCAAGGTCACGCGCGACCGGCTGATGCTGGAATTTCATGCGCAGTTTCCCGAATACGGTTTTGCCGGGCACAAAGGCTACGGCACGGCGAAACATCTGGCGGCGATTGCGCAATTCGGCGCGTGCCCGATTCACCGGAAAAGTTTCGCGCCGCTGAAAACAAAAGAACCGGAACTGCTTTGACGCGAATTTCGCGAATTAACGCGAATTCAAAAGAAACAAAATCAATTCGTGATAATTAGCGAAATTCGCGTCAATGTTTTTGCCTGAATGAATCTGCTCGAAAAGATTAAGGCGCGGTTCGCCGGCAAGGCAAAGCCGGAGCATTTGCGGCGCGGCGAACTGGGCGAGCGCGCGGCGAAAAGGCATCTGCAAAAACTCGGCCTGAAATTTCTCGCGGCCAATTTCCGTTCGGCGCGCGGCGAGATTGACCTGGTTTTCCGTGATGGCGATTGCCTTGTATTCATTGAGGTTAAGACCCGTTCTTCCGAAGGCTGGTCGCGCCCGGCGGCGGCGGTGGATGCACGCAAGCAGCGGTTGCTTTCGCAGACGGCGCTGGATTATCTGCGGCTGCTGAAAAACCCGGAGGTGAAAATCCGTTTCGACATCGTGGAAGTGTTGCTGGCGGACGGCGACGTGCGGGAAATCCGGCATCTGCCGAACACGTTTAGTTTATCGAAACCATATCGCTACGGCTGAAAATTATCGCGGTGCTGGCGTGACATTCCGGTAGCAGCCATGTCTAATTGCCGGTGAAAACATTCATGAATGAACCGGTTGCAGGTCAAAGTGTCGAGGGCGGGACGCCAGCCGGATGGGTATCTTTGGAGTTTGCTAGACTTTACGACGAGCACAGCCGCGCAATTTTTTATCTTGCGCTGCGTTTTTTGGGCAATCCGCAAAAGGCCGAGGACGCGACGCATGATGTTTTTCTGAAAGCCTTCCGCCGGCTGGATCAATTTCGCGGCGAAGCCTCGGTGCGCACCTGGCTTTACCGCATCGCCATCAATCATTGCCAGAACCTCTGCCAGTCCTGGCACAACCGGAATATCCATGCCAGTTCCGACGACATTGTGTTTGAAGCTGCCGTGGCCAAGACCGATTCGCCGTTGCGGGCGCTGGAAACCAAGGAACTCGGTCAGCGTATCCAGAAAACGCTCGATGCCTTGTCCGAGGAATACCGGCTGCTGCTCTTGCTCGTCGCGGACGAGGAGTTGAGTTACGAAGAGATCGCGGCCCTCGTCGGCCAGTCGAGCGATGCCGTGCGCGGCAAACTGCATCGCGCCCGCAAAGCCTTTGCCGCGCATTTTGAAAAAACGGTTTGAGGAGATTGAAACATGAAACAGCAAACCAAACTTTCCCAAAAGCAGGAACACATTACGGAACAGCAGACCCAGTCGCAGGCGGCCAAAGAGTTTTCCAATGCGGACGAACTGCTCCGCTTCGACGCCGCGCAAACCGCCGTGCCACCGGAGATCGCGGAACGGCTGAAAAAATCGGCTGAAAAAATCCAGCCGCCGGAAGCGCGGTCGTGGTGGAAAAATTTATTAGGCCACTGAACGATGAGAAATTTCTGGCAACGCTTTCTGGCTTTGCTCACGCCCGGCGTGCAGTTGTTGTTGTGCCTGCTGGCGGCGATGTATTTGGCGGCAGTCATCGGAAAATGGGTTCGCGCTTTTGATCTGTATGACTGGCTCGCGTTGAGCGGGCCAAAATTCTGGAGCGGTCAAATCTGGCGGCTCGCGAGCTATGCTTTGTTGCCGGTGGGAATTTTGGATTTCGTCATGAACAGCGTGGCTCTGGTCATGCTCGGTGGAATGCTCGAACGTCATTGGTCGCGCGGCGAACTCTGGCTTTATTGTGTCGTGGCGGCGGCTGGCGCCGGTCTTACAAAAGTGGTTCTGCAATTTTCCAGTCCGCTGCCGTTGACGGGTGCCGCGCCAACGGTGTTTGGCCTGCTCATCGCCTGGGGTTTTCTGTGCGGTCGTGAAAACATTTCCCTCGTTCCCTTCGGCGAAATGACCGTGTGGAAACTGGTTGTGGTCGCGGGTGCCATCAGCTTTTTGATAATGTTTTTTACCGCCGGACTGGTCACGGCGATCATCATGGCTGGTGGTGGGTTGACTGGATTTGTTTATCTCTGGCTCAAACACAAATGGCTGATGAGCCGCGCCAGCAGCGTGATTCATTCCGAACGCATCAACCGGCTTGAACTATGATTTGCGCCGAGCCAAAACCAGTTTTCTACGCGACGCTAAATCGTCCGGCGCTCGCGCGCGAACGCGCCCGCCGGGCGCGGGCGATGCTGGCGGATTGCCGGCTTTGCGCGCACGACTGCGGCGTCAATCGGCTCGCGGGCGAGACCGGCTTTTGTCATGCCGGAACGGAGCCGCGCTTTTTTTCCGCGCAGGTGGAGGTCTCGGATGAAATGGAATTGATTCCGACGTTCGCCGTGGCGTTGAGCGGCTGTGACCTGTGCTGCGATTTTTGCATCACTGGCGCGTCGAGTTGGAATTCGCGCGCGGGCTTTGGCTTCGATGCCGTCGCGATGGCTGCGCGGGCGGAGGCCGCATTGCAGAACGGCACGCGGACGATCATGGTGCTGGGCGGCGAACCGACCATTCATCTTCCCAGCGCGCTGGAATTTGTTTCACGGTTGCCGGCGACGGCTAAGTTGATTTGGAAAACCAACGCGCACGGCTCGGCGCAGGCGCGGGAACTGCTCGACAGAATTTTTGATGTGTGGCTGGCGGATTTCAAGTTTGGCAACGACGCCTGCGCGCAACGGCTGGCGAAAGTTTCCGATTACGTCCGCGTGGTTCAGGAAAATCTGCTCTGGGCGGACGCGCACAGCGAACTGATTGTCCGGCATCTGCTCATGCCCGGCCACGTTGAATGCTGCTGGCGGCCGGTCGCGGAATGGCTCGCAGAAAATCTGCCCGGCGTGAAGGTGAACTTGCGCGTCGGTTTCTGGCCAGCGTGGCAGGCACGGCGGCATAATGAATTATCAAACCCAATTTCGAGTGTCGAAACGGAATATGCCAGCGAGATTGCCAAAGAATGCGGCTTAAATTTGATTGAATGAAAATCGGACCCTTTTTATCCATGCAAAA
Source organism: Limisphaerales bacterium (assembly GCA_003455565.1). Taxonomy (GTDB): domain Bacteria; phylum Verrucomicrobiota; class Verrucomicrobiia; order Limisphaerales; family UBA11358; genus UBA11358. Next base: position 10,815 of record DMQW01000465.1, on the reverse strand, counting down.
TCCCAATCAAACCAACGACCATGAGCCAGAGTTCCAAGTGGAAGGAGAGATTGTTTATTCGGCTGAGATTCGCGAACCATCTGGGCCAAAGCAGGTAAAACATTCAAGACGCTTCGTCGTTGCCCGCAAAGGCCAGCAGTGGAAAATTTGGACCGCCAATCTCGATAAGGATGACCGATTTGCCTATGGCAATGACTACAATGAGATGGGGTGCGATGGAGCGAAAATATTCGAACTGAAGAGCTTTGACGAAAACAACCCAAGACTTTCCAGCGTTGCCGACATTATAACCGCTCAAGGCCGGCTGCGGCTTGGTGATGCACCCGCTGGTTTTGATACAGATTTTTTCTATCCACTTTGGATTGCCTATTGCTCGTCCAATCACTTCCTTTCTCTAAAAGATAATCGCATTGCTGCCCCGCTCTTTATCATCGCTGATTCTTTTCTCGGCGCCGTCCCGCCAACCTTGGTTTTGCCTGCCAAATGGAAACTTAACGACTCAAATTTTATCAGCGAAATCGCCTGGCATTCCGAAGGCACATATCTTCATGTGGATGACGGCGGTAGTCGGCTTGAAAAATATCCGCCGCCATTTGATGTTGGTTTTCTTCACGCTACCTTTGAAACCACAGATCGGATCAGCTTTTCCGAAATGCGCATGCCAAGTGGTTTCGTATTAAAAGTGTTTGCGCCCAATTGGCCGGAAGAGGGCGAAGCGAAGTGCATCGTAAGCTATACCATTGAGGCAACAGTTCAGTCTGTCCATCCCTTGCATGATTTTTCATTCTTGCCGGGGCTGACGAAGAAAACACGCATTACCGACACGCGATATCGCCTTGGTTACCCTTGTCAAGGCCATCCCACCTATGCAAGTTTAGCTTGGATGACCGAGGAAGAAGTTGAGGCCAAAAACAAGAGCCTGGGAATAAAATATGAAAAGCAAACTTTGCAAAGTTGAATCTGACTTATCCGAAATATTGATTTTGTCCGACGGCAAAATTTTTGCGCACAATATCACGCTGGCGATGGCGCGGGTGCTGGCGGAATTAAATCCGGAGGACGCGGCCATGAACCGGCGGGCGACACGGAAAAACACTTTGAAACATGAACTTCCAAACTGAACTCGAAACGCTGATTCGGGCGCGCTACCCGATTCTTTACGTCATTTCCAGCGAGGAAATGCGCGTGCAAAACGTGATCGTGGACATCGCCAAGAAGCGGCAGAAAAAAGTTTTCGAGTGGAGCTACAGCACCGGCATCGTGCCCGCCGGGACTTCCATTCAGTCGCATAAAAACCGCAACGCCGCCACCAAGGATCCGTTAATGGCGCTGGATCAGGTCATCGAACAGGTCGAGCCGGCGATCTATGTCTTCAAGGATTTCCACCCTTTTCTCACCAAAAATAATTTTGCCATTGTGCGCAAGCTCAAGGAAATCGCGCTGCACCTGAAGAACAGTTTCAAAACGATTGTGCTCATCTCGCCGTTAATGGAGATCCCCACGGAGCTGGAGAAAGAAGTCACGGTGTTGAATTACCCGCTGCCGACGCGCGAGGATTTGAGCGAGCTGCTCGACAAAATCATCGCGGATGTCGCGCAGTTCAAGCAGGTGAAAATTGATCTCGACGATGCCGGGCGCGAACGTCTGTTATCGGCGGCGCTCGGACTGACGCTGGGCGAGGCGGAAAATGTCTTCGCCAAGATCATCGTCAAGGACGAGCGGTTGAGCGGCGACGATGTGTATGAGGTCTTCGCCGAGAAACAGCAGATCATCCGCAAGAGCGGGCTGCTGGAGTATTACACCACGGAAGACAGTTTCTCGAACATCGGCGGACTGGCCGTCTTGAAGGACTGGCTGGACAAGCGCGCGGCGGCGTTCACGAAGGAAGCGCAGGCGTTTGGCCTGCCGGCACCGAAGGGAATTTTGATGCTCGGCGTGCAGGGCTGCGGTAAAAGTTTGTGTGCGAAGGCAGTGTCCAATCAATGGCAGTTGCCGCTGCTGCGGTTCGACATGGGGCGGATGTTCGGCAGCCTCGTTGGTTCGTCGGAAGAAAATGTGCGCCGCGCCATCGCCGTGGCGGAATCGGTCGCACCCGCGATTTTGTGGGTGGATGAAATTGACAAGGCGTTTGCCGGTTCACAAGGATCGGGCGCGACGGACGGTGGCACGACGGCGCGCGTGTTCGGCACTTTCCTGACGTGGCTTTCGGAAAAAACCGCGCCGGTGTTTGTGGTGGCGACGGCCAATGATATTTCGCAACTGCCCCCGGAACTGCTGCGCAAGGGCCGCCTGGACGAAATCTTTTTTGTGGATTTGCCGAGCGAGAGCGAGCGGCAGGATATTTTCCGCATTCACTTGAACCGGCGCGGGCGGCCCGCCGATCAGTTCGACACGGCGGCGCTGGCGGCGGCGAGCAAGGATTGCAGCGGCGCGGAAATCGAAGAGGCCATCAACAGCGCGCTTTACGACGCGTTTTACGCGAACCAGGAAATCACCACCGAATCCGTGCTCTCGACGCTGGCGCAGACCGTGCCGCTGGCCAAGACGATGGATGAGCAGATCAACCGCCTGCGCAATTGGGCGGAAGGCCGCGCCCGCAACGCCAGCGTGCCGCGTGACACGCAAAAAGCCAGCACCGTGCGCCGGATGGAATTGTGAACCGAAACACCAACGATGAACTTTTTCTGGGGCAATGTGTTTGAATACTTCAAGGATCGCCGTCTTGGGGCGGTTTTCTTTGGCTGGCTCGTGGCGGTTTTCGCAATGCTGGTGCTCGGTATAATTTTTTATCGGTTCTGGCCGTTCGTCCTGACTGCGTTCGGCTTGTGGCTGTTGGTGGCGATTGTTCGCGAAATCCACCGGTGGCAGGCGTGGCAGCGGAACCGGTATAAATCTTCGCCATTGTCGCGTGACGAATTGGCGAAAGCCCGGTCAAAACTGAAAACGAATTCAACTTTTAAATTCAAATCATGAGCGCAGTTTGCATTTTAACGCCGGTGGTCATCATGGCGTGGCCGGCCTTCAGCGCGGCGGTGGTGGCGGCGGCCAGTTCGCTAGGGTATCAGGTCGCGTCGGAAATTAACAGCCAGCTTCCCGGCGAGGCCGTGCGCAAAGACAGCGGCGCGGTGCAGTTGGAGATTGAGCGCAGCGAGGTGGTGACGAACCAGCTTGGCCGCGACCAGCGGATTGCCGTGTCGCGCGAGGGCGTGACGGTGACATTCTCGCGCGACGTGCGCGGCAACGCGTCCTTGTGCGTCACTGGCAATGGCCAGAGCAACGAGGAACTGCGGGCGCTGGGCGAGGGATTGAGCCAGGCGGTCGTGCAGCAATACGTTTATCAAAAACTGATGGGCGAAATGCGGTCGCGCGGTTTCAACGTGGTGGAGGAGGAAGTGAACGAAGACCGCTCCATCCGGCTGAAAGTCCGGCATTGGGAAAATTGATTTATCGGAACCAATTAACATCGAATATCCAATTGTTAGGTTCACAAATGAACTCCCAACCAATGCTAAAATTCGTTAAGGTGTTTTGTCGCGATCTACAAGGGAAACACGAAAACGCGATTTTTCTCAACGCGGGTCATATTGTGAAAATCGAACTGGCGGCCTGTGGAGCGGAAGAAGTTTCCTCCATCATCACGCTCATCAACGGCGAGAAGCTTGAGGTGGCTGGGACACCGGAAGACTTGGTAACTCACGAGCGATACTTTTACCCGAAGACCAAGGATGAGAGCAGAACCTAACAGAATGTGGTTAAGTTCATTTTGAATGCTGAATCCGAGGATTACATCACAATGACTCAACCTCCTAAAAAAGCGGCACGGAGAAATAGTGATCAAATTAAAATTTATGCCCCAACGCGAATTTGAAATCACCATCGGCAAGACCGGCGAGGTCGAGTTGCACGTCAAAGGTTTTAAAGGCAAAGGCTGCCTTGCCGCCGTGAAAATCTTTGAAGAGATCGTCGGCGAAATGAAGTCGCAGCAGCAGACGAGCGAGTTTTACGAACCGGAAGAACAGGTGCAGTATCGCATTGACCAGCGGCATTGACGGGATTGCTGAATTGAATTTTGAATTGGACGCATGGCCAGACCGCACATTCCAGAAGAAGCCTCATCGTATTACCCGTCGCGGGCACGGTGGTATTCGTCATTTTTTTATTTGGGCAATGCGTTGCGTCGCCGAATGGCGTTGGATCGGCTGAGGCTGCCGCGCGAAATGAAAATCGGCGAAATGGTCACCGGGTTTTTTGTGCCCGGATTGGCGGTCTGGTTGCGTGGGCCGAGGCTCTGGGCACGCGCGGCTTTGGCGGGAAGCGCGGCGCTGATTTTATTTTTCATCATATGGCTGGGCTATCCGGCGGCCAACCTCGCGTTCGGTTTGCTGATTTCACTTCATGTCACGGGGTTTGTTTATTACTGCAATCCGCTGATGGCGGGCGAACGGTTCCGGTCGCGGCTGGCGTTTACGGGCCTGACTTTGATGGCGATTGGACTGTTGCTCTATATGCCGGCGCGTAATTTCATCCAAGGACACTGGCTGACGCCGTTGCGCATGAACGGCCAAGTGGTCGTCGTGCAGCGGATTTTTCAAACGCGCAACATCCAGCGCGGCAACTGGGTGGCTTATGCGTTGCATGACGAGCAGCAAGGCGAAGCGCACAACGGCGGTGCCGTATGGGTTCGGGCCGGCATGGGCTTGGGACCGGTGCTGGCGGTGGCAGGAGATCAGTTGAAATTTTTAACGAATTCATTTTCGGTGAATGGTATTTTACATACGAACCTGCCGCACATGCCGGGTTCCGGCGAATTGACGATGCCGGAAAATCATTGGTTCATCTGGCCGAACCTTGATATAAGCGGACATGGAAATGTCAGTGAATCCAGCATCAGCAGCACCCTGTTGAACATGGCCAGCGTGAACGAAACCCAGTTTTTCGGGAAGCCATTTCACCGCTGGTTCTGGCGGAAACAAATTTTACCATGAGTCGTTTCGTCAATCTGGAATTCGAGGACGGGTCCGGCAACCAGTTGGATCCGGAGCAAAGGGCGTTGGTCAAGGACGAGGCGTATTATCTGGCCGAGGCGCGGACGGCGTTTGAAACCGGTAATTTCGAGCAGGGGCTGCGCTTTTACTCGAAGGTGCTGGAATACAATCCCAAGAATGCCGCTGCGTGGACCGGCCAAGTGCGGATGCTCATTGAACTGGGCGAATTCCGCGAGGCCAAGCTGTGGGCGGACAAGGCGCTGGAACGGTTTTCCAACGAGCCGGAACTGCTCGCGGCCAAGGCGGTCGCGCTCGGCCGCAGCGGTGATTTGCAGGGCGCACTGGCGTTCTCCGATGCGTCCATCGAGGAGCGTGGCGACACGCCCTACGTTTGGCTGGCGCGTGGCGATGTGCTGCTGGCACGCGAGGAATCGCGGGCGGATTACTGTTTTGAAAAGGCGCTCCTGCTGGCGCCGCATGACTGGTTCACGGCGTGGCTCGCGGCCCGTATCCGATTTTACTACGAACAATTTGTCCTGGCGCTGAAGCTGATCCAGCAGGCCGTGGAATTGAATCCCGGAAATTTTCTGCTGTGGCTGGAGCAGGGGCATTGCCAGCAGGCGATTGGCCTGGTCGGGGCGGCGGAAACTTCGTTCACACAGGCGCACCAGTTGAATCCGCGCAGTCAGGAGGCGGACAATGCACTGCACCGGATTTCCGAGGTGGGAATGCTGGCGCGGCTGCGCGGGAAATTGCGGGAATTATTTAAACGATGAACTCTGAAACCTTGAACCGGCTGCTGTCGGCGGTGAATGACTTTGATGCGTCGGACCTGCATCTGGTGGTGGGCGTGCCGCCGGCATTCCGCGTAAATGGCGAAATCATCATTGCCGACGAGGACGCGCTGACCGAGGCGGAAATCACCGACATGGCCGACGGCCTGATGAACGAGCCGCAGCGGAAAAAATTCGAGCAGGAATGGGAACTGTGCATTTCCATCCTCCACAGCGTGGCCGGCCGCGTGCGAGCCACTTTTTACCGGCGCAACAATCATCCGGAATTAAGCTTCCGGTTTTGCGGTGACAAGATCGCGACGCGCAGCGAACTGGGTTTGCCGGAAAAACTGGACGAGCTGGCGCGCAAGCCGAACGGTCTGGTTTTGATCACCGGCCCTACGGGCGCGGGCAAGACGACGACGCTGAACTATCTCGTTGACCTCATCAACAGCGAACGCCGCTGCAAGATCGTGACGATTGAAGACCCGATTGAATTTGTCCACGAAAACAAGCGCGCCATCGTGGTGCAGCAGGAGGTGTTGACGGACGTGCGTTCGTTCAACCGTGCGTTGATCCATGTGCTGCGGCAGGACCCGGATGTGATCGTCGTCGGCGAAATGCGCGATCACGAGGCGATTGCCACCGCGCTGACGGCGGCGGAAACCGGCCATCTCGTGCTGGCCACAATGCACTCGCCAAATGTTTCACACGCCCTTGAGCGCATCATTGGAGTCTTTGAAGGTAGTGCGCAGAAGCAGATTGTTATGCAACTGTCAAACGCGCTGCAAGGCATCATCGCGCAGGATTTGCTGCCGTCCGCCGACCGCACGCGGCGGGTGCTTGCTTACGAACTGCTCGTGGCCACCGGCGCGGTGCGGAATCTGATCCGCGAAAACCAGCTCCATCATCTGGAGAACATCATTCAGACGGGCCGCAAAGATGGCATGGTGCTCATGGACAACTGTCTCTACGATCTTTATTGCAAGTGCGCCATCACCTACGACACGGCCATCAGCCGCGCCCGCCATCCTGACCAGATTACGCGGCAAAAAACTTGATCCGTGTTTCAATTTGACTTGCCGGTGCTGGATACAGGATGCCGCGCAAGGGTTCCTGACCTTGACGACGTTACGCGCACAAAAAAACGCCGGGCGGCAAAGCCCGCGTTTTAGGAATTAGAAAACTTCAAACAGGATCATTTCGCGAGTTCCAGCGCGATTTCTTTTTCAAGCTGGTGGACGAGGTCGAGGTCGGTGGTGCCCCATTTGGTGCGGGCCTGCACATCCACCTGCGAGGTGCGCTGGTCAATCGCCTCGACGCGCACCCAGACTTTGCGGTCGTTGACGCGGCCCAGCAGCGAGCGGACGGCGTTGGTGCTGTCGTGCGGGATATATTCGTTGATGATGACGCCATTGTTGATGACAACGGTCATGGAAGCCTTGTAGACTTGGTCAAGCGTGCGCTGGTAGCGGCCGGCCACGGAATCCTTGCTCCAGGTAATGGCAAAAGAACTGGTGTCGCTGACGGTTTTTACACAGCCAGTGGCGAGAATCGTGGCCCCGGCGATAACGGCAAAAAATAAATTTTTCATAGCAGCGACAATGCAACCGCGAAACGCCCCGCACGTCAAGCATGATTCGCAATTACCATTTAGGGAAACGTGAATGAATCCTGATAATTTCCGGCCGGATGCACAAAGCATCTAGGACAAAAGAATCCGAGAATCCGAGACAACAGCTGAAATTTATCTTGAAAACGAAAATGGCCGGCGTATAACAATTTCAACTCTCCGATGAACAACGAAATGAAAAGGGTAAATATGAGACATGTTAAGGCAGTTTTTTTTGGGGCTTCTGTGCGTTCTGACCGCGATCACCTTGGCGACCGGCTGCAAGCCGAAGGCACCCATTCAGACGGCAACGTCATCCGGCTGCTTTCAGACGCCGTTCCAGTCGGAGTCGCAATTCATTGTCGAAGCCATCGTGTCCGACTTGGCGGAGCAAATATATTACGCGACAACTCACCGGCTGCCGGAAAAGAAATACTTCTCCGTCATCGCCACGGAAAAACCCGGTTCCCCTCCTGACGCCCCAGTCTATGATTTGCAGATCAACTTGGATGAGAAACACGCCGGCCTGAAGTTGGACGTGAATGTGAATGATCCGATTTGGTCTCCGGGAGTTTATCACAATCTGGCAGCGGCGCTGGCCCGGACCGTCGGGCTGAATGCTGGTGCCACGAACAGAACGGGCGACACGACACTCCTTTCTAAATTGCTTGATGGAACACCGGAGACCATTGAGCGGGAAAACCAAACCTTGTCGGAGGCTTTGGAAAAGGATTTCACCAATCAGGAGCTGCATGAACAAGCTGCGCTCCTGCTGGGTGCGTTTCTGCTCCGGGAACATTCTGGGAAATTTTTTGAAATCCGATCGCCGCTTTCACGCATCACCGCTCATCTGACCATGGCCAGATTCCTGAGCGGTGCGGATTCGTAGGGAGTCAACGGACGACTGGCGGAAGCGACGCTACTGACGTTGGTGAACGACGAGGCTCCAGCACTGGAACAATTGAAGTCCATGGACACCAACAATACCGCCGTGGCGAGCATGGTTCGCACGTTGCAGACGCGGAACGCCGTGCAACAGAACTTTTACTTCATGAACGCGCAATGGGGTGTCCCGGACGACGCGAAGGAATTTGCGGCGAAGTGCGAACGGGAATTTGGCGGGCGGCGCTTGTATCCGTTCGTTCGGCGGTTCAATTGCACCGATGTTGAGGCCTGCCACAAGTCCGTAGACGACGGTTTCAAGGTGACGGTGGACACGCCGCACCTGGTTCCGGCGGAATGCTGGAATAACCTTTGTTATCGCGTGTCCTTCGCCCCGTTGTATTCCCCGAATCCCAATCCCCATATCAATGAATGGCACAGTCATAATCCTCCGCCGGGCACCGTGTCTGATCTTCACCCGCGTTTGAATCATCCGAGCCTGGTTGGTCGGCCCGATGCCATCGCGCGTTTTGAACAACTTCACGAACTGGCACCATACGATTGCCGCATTACAAACTACATTGTCCGTAACAAATACAAAACAATCCAACGCATGAGCAAGCGCCAGGCTTGTATAATAACCTGCTGCCTTACAGCGTATTTGCGCTGCAGACAGTGACCAACACAGTCTATGACCAGCCCGACCAGTATGAAAAGTTCATGCTACAGGCGGCGACCCCTTTCCTTTCCCTCTCCGCCAAAAGTGTTGATGCTTTTTTCATGAGTGCCAGGGCTTTCTTTTCTCGAAAACCCAGCCGAGGAAACTTTCCTTCGGCTGGGATGATCGCTCCCAGAGTTGGGTTTATTATGGCGTGAAAACCCGATAGAACCGCGACGGTTGGGCTGCGGTCGGATTCGTGATGGACAGGTTTCCGCCGGTGCCGGGGACCGGCGTGCCCGGCAAGTTCGTCCACGGATCATTCAATGTATTCTTATATTGCACGGTATACGATTTCCCGTTCTCAGTGGGGAAGGCTAGGCTGAAGATACCATTGACCATAGTTGGCGCGCCGATGACCAGCACGAGCGGTGCCGGGACGACAGACTCGATACAATTAGCGGCGGCGACCACGGTGCGGGCCTGATAGATGTCCATGCCGGTCGCCGTAACCGTGTTGGTCGGCGTGAAGCTGACCACACTATTAGTCGTATAGGTGGATCTCTCCGGGCGGAGGTAATAGAACAAATTGGGCCCGTATCCCACGTCGGTGGCCGTAAAGGTCAAGCCGGTGAGGAAGTTAGTGCCGAGGTGCACGCGATCTGTAACGACATGAGTCACGGGGTCAATGGTCCCGATGATGGACCCGGTATTGTCATGGCGGAGATAGGCGAAGAAATTGATCCCCCAGCCCGGTATGGGCGACAAGTCCACATAGACCAACGCGTCAAAGTTGGTGCCGACGGTGTAGAGATCAGTGGCGACCAGACCGGGAGTGGGGTTGATGCTCCCGAACCACGAAAGACCAGTCGTCACGTCATTGCGGACATAATAGAACATATTGGCGCCATAACCCACGTTAGCTGCCGCAAAGGCCAAGCCGGTGTAGCCTGTAAGGGTGAGGGGGTTCGGGAGATCCTTATCGGAACTGGCACCTTGAGCTATGATCTCCCCGAAGTGGGCAACGCCGGTATTGTCATGGCGGATGTAATAGAAGTTAATCTCCCCATAGCCGACATTAGGAGCCGCCAGAGTCAGTGCATCGTAATTGGTCTCGGTGAGGTCGAATTCGTTCGTGACAAAGCCGACATAGGGAGAACCGACATAGGTAGAACTAATGGTGGAGATGGTGTCAAACTGATCAGCCCCGCTTACGGGATGGCGGGTGGAGTAAAACAGCGTGGGCCCCCAGTTCTCATTCTGGTCCGCAAACATCAACCCATGCAAGTTACTGACGACGTTGAAACGATCGGTGAGGATCCCACTGACAGGGTCGATGGCCCCGAAAGTGGGTATCACGGTATTCATCGTGATGGTCGTGTTGGTCGTCGGGTTGGAACCGCCGGTGGCGAGGTAGCTGCCCGTGAACGGCGCGCAGGCCCCGGGGGCGAGTGTGAGCGGGCCAAGCACCAGGACGTTGCTCGGCTGGCCGCTGAACACGAAGATGTTCGTCAAGGTGATGTTGCCGGTGTTGCAGACCGATCCTCCGAACGCCACGAGACTACCATTAGTCACCGGGCCTGGCGGGAAACTCCCCGTGATGGTGATGCCCGGAATGGTCAGGATCGGAATGGTCGGACGACCGCCAAACGTCAAGTCCCAGCCCGTGGTTCCCAGCAAATAATAGACGATCGCATTGTCGTCGCCGTAGAATACAGAGGAACCAAGGCTGGGTGCGTTACCTTGGAAATAGACTCTTGTCAGGCTGCCGCAGCCATAGAACGCATAATCTCCGATGCTGGTGACGCTGTCGGGGATCGTGACGCTGGTCAGGCTGGAGCACCCATAGAACGCACCGTTTCCGATGCTGGTGACACTTTTGGAGATCGTGACGCTGGTCAGGCT
>DMQW01000280.1 GCA_003455565.1 Limisphaerales bacterium | reverse complement strand
CCGCTTAACTGGTCTTGAACCTCGTTTTTTTATGGCGAACCCAGCCGCGATCCGCGTCACGAGCCTTTACGTTCACATCCCGTTCTGCGCGCAGAAATGCGCGTATTGCGCTTTTTATTCCGAAGCCGCCAGCGGCGAACTCATCAACCGCTACACCGCCGCGCTCGTCCGCGAACTGGAAATCGTGGCCGATGACCTCATACCTAAAACGATTTTCTGCGGCGGCGGAACACCTTCACTTTTGAATTTGCGCCAGTGGGAAACCATTCTCCGCGCGATGGAAAAACTGAATCTGCTCGGCGCGGAAGAATTCACCGTCGAATGCAATCCCGCCACCGTCTCGGCGGACAAGGCGAAACTGTTCCGCGATTTCGGCATCAACCGCATTTCCATGGGCGTGCAGTCGCTTGATGAAAAACTGCTCGACCGCCTGGGCCGCATCCACTCGCGCGAAATGGTTTTCAAGTCGTTCGACATCTTGCGCGCCGCCGGTTTTGAAAACATCAACCTCGACCTGATGTTCGCCATTCCCAGCCAGACCATGGAAATCTGGCGCGCGACTTTGCACGAAGCGATGGCGATGCAGAGCGAACATCTTTCCAGTTACGAAGTGATTTACGAAGACGACACGCCGCTCTTTGAACAACTCAAGGCCGGCGAATTTTCCGTGGATGAAAAACTCGCCTGCGAAATGTATGAAGAATTAATTTCGCAAGCGACCAACGGCGGTTTTCACCAATACGAAATTGCCAACTTCGCCCGCGACGCAAAATCCATCAATCGATCAATCCATCAATCCATTCCGTCACTGGCCTGCCAGCACAACGTGAACTACTGGCGCGGCGGCTCGTTTTACGGACTCGGCCCCAGCGCGACCGGCTACGTTCATGGCGTGCGGACGAAGAATTGGTCGAACACGCAGCTTTATTGTGATCAGTTGGAAAAAGGGAAACGCGCGATTGAATCCAGCGAGGAACTGCCGCCGTTGCGCCGCGCCGGAGAAATCGCTGCGTTCGGTTTACGGATGAACGCCGGCTGGCCATTTGCGGAATTTGAACGCGCGACCAGCTTCGATTTGCGCAATGAATGGGCGGCGGAAATGAACCAGTTAGCCGAGCGCGGCTGGGCTTCGCGTGACACGGATCGTTTTCAACTCACACCGCAGGGATTGCGCTTCGCTGATTCAGCGGCGGAATTGTTCCTGCGTTGAATCAATTCGCCGCGTCGGGAACTTTCACGACGACGGTCTCAATTCCCCTGCCCAACCGCTGCACCGCCAGCGCGCCGGCCAGAATGGAAATGCCGCCGCAAATCACATACGGCAGCAGCGGCACATGGACGTAAAGCATCGCGGCGAACAGCGGGCCGACGATGCGCGCCAGAGCGCCGGCGCTTTGCGCCACGCCGAGGGTCGCACCCTGCTCGTTCGCGGGCGTGAGATTCGAGAGCAGGCCAAACAGCGGCGCGCGCGTGAGGCTGGAGCCAATGGCCAGCAGTGCCAGCGCCAGCAGCATCTTGATCCACGGCCAGTCGGCGGCGTGCAAAACCGCCGACCATTTCAACGGGCCGTCGCCTTTCATGAACGGCAGCAGCGCAAGGCTCACGCCGGTCAGGAGCAGGCTGAACGCAATCAACTTTGGTTCGCCGAATTTTTTCACCAGCCGGCCGATCAAGCCGCCTTGGATGAACGCGCCGATCACGCCGCAAAAAACAAACAGTGAAATGACGGTCATGGCCGGTTTGGTTTCGTCCATGGTTAAGCCGAGGTTGAAATTGTCGCTGACGAGCAGCGGCAGCGTGCTTTCAAAGCAACTGAACGCGAACGTCGCCAGGAAAAAAATCAGGATGAGCAGGCCGATTTTCGGCTGCGCGAGCGTGTGGCCCCATTGGGCGAAACGCGGGCGGTTGGCCGCGTGGCCGGAATCCGGTTTCAAACTTTCGGCGAGAATGAAATAGGCGAGGAGAAAATTCGCCGCGCACAACGCCGCCGCCGTCCAGCCGGGCGCGGTGACTCCGCCAAATTTCAGCGCGATGCCGCTGATGGCCGGGCCGAAGATGAAACCGAGTCCGAACGCCATGCCGATCAAACCCATCCGTTTCGAGCGGTTTTCCGGCGGCGTGATGTCGGCGATGTAGGCCTGGGCGACGGTGATATTGCCGCCGCACGCGCCCGCGAACATGCGCGAGACGAGCAGCGCCCAAAGCGCCAGGGTGTGATTTTCAAAACCCGATCCGAGGGCGAACAAAACATACGACAACGCCGCGCCAGCGGTGCTGATGAGCAGGATCGGGCGGCGGCCATGGCGGTCGGAAAGTTTTCCCCAGATGGGCGAGAAGATGAATTGCATCGCCGAGAACGAGGCGATGATGGCACCGATGACGAAGCCGCTCGCGCCAGAAAGCCGGCTGAACAGCGGCACCAGCGGCACGACGATGCCAAAGCCGATGAGGTCAATGAAGACCGTGAGAAAAACCACGAGCATGGACGGTTTGCGATTCATGTTCAATAAAACGCGGTGAGTCTAGCCACGAAAACCGGCGAGTCAAATTTGTTAGCCGCCGCAATCCAAAGACTGGGAAACTTTCAACATTGAACATTCAACGCCCAACGTCCAAGCAAGCATCCGCGCGCCGGTCACATTGGATGTTCGATGTTGAAGGTTCGATGTTTCCTTCCGCACGGCAAATCCGTCCGGGGCGGGTGACGGGCGTTGCGAGGAGCGTGGGAGACGATCAGGGGTCGGTGTCAGTCGGTGCGGGGCGCGGGTCAATTTTGGCGGGGACGATGTCAACCGGTGCGGGGACGGTGACAGCCGCGACGGGGCGCGTGTCAATTCCAGCGGGGCGCGTGTTAGCCGACCGGGGGTGCTTGTGAACCGGTGCGGGGAACGTGTCAGACGGCGCGGGGACGATGTAAATTTGAGCGGGGCCGGTGTCAGACGATGCGGGGACGCTGTAAATGAGGCAAAAAACCGTAAAAAACGCCAAAAAACCGGGGTTTGAACCTCCGGGCCGCTTGCGGGTGGTCATGTCCTACCAGATTGTTGCCGGAAAGGGGGAATCAATGAAAACGTCTAAACCGAATCGGCTTGCCATTTTAGGCGCAAAAGATGGACAGTTTCCCAAGCGGGTAATCACCATGCTTGAAATCATGCGCGAACTTGAATTTATTACAATTTACTCATGGGAAAGCCTGATTGAAGATTGGATTCAAAAAACCAATGGCCAGATGCCCGGAAAACTTATTTCAAAGGGCGAATTAGCAATCATCGCTTCTAAAACCGAACGCCTCGTTAAAGAAACTCTGCTCGATTTAGGATGGATGGAAGCGACAAAAAGGGCGGTCTTTTTAATGTCATTGCGCCGCGAAGAATTCAAAGCTATTGCAACTTACGAACGGGTGAACATCGCGCTACACGAATTAAAACTTGCCATTCAGGGCGAGCTTTATCGGCGCAAGTTTGTAATGATTGATGAACAAAAATCGGATTATTTTGAAAAGCCGGAATTGTTTGGTTTGGCAGTAAAAAAAGCAGTGTCAGCGGAAACCTCAAAGGAAATTGTGGCGGCGGGCAATAGCTGTCTCTTATACACATCTACGCTGC
>DMQW01000398.1:8717-9994 GCA_003455565.1 Limisphaerales bacterium | reverse complement strand
CCGTTTGTTTTCAACGGACGCAAGCTTGGCCTCACCATTTGCGAAGACATCTGGAACGACGAGGATTTCTGGCCGGAACGTCTGTATCGCCGCGACCCGGTGAAGGAACTGATTTCGCAAGGCGCGGAAATGATTTTGAACATCTCCGCCTCGCCGTGGCACGACGGCAAGGAACGAACGCGGCTGGTCATGCTCCAGCGAGTCGCGCGCGACGAAAAAATTCCGCTCGCCCAGGTCAACGCCGTCGGCGCGAATGACGAGTTGATTTTTGACGGCCACAGCGTCGCGCTGGATGCCCATGGCGAATTGCTGGCGTTGGGCCAGGGTTTTGCGGAAGAAATTTTGGTGGTGGATTTGCAGGAAAGCGGAAAGCGGAAAGCGGAAAGCGGAAATGATTTTCCGCCGCGCGAAGAACTTCTATTTTCCGCGTTGTCGCTCGGCATCCGCGATTACATCCGCAAATGCGGTTTTAAGTCCGTCATCATTGGCTTGTCCGGCGGCATTGATTCCGCGCTCGTCGCGGTGCTGGCGGCGGACGCGCTCGGGGCGGAAAATGTTTTGGGCGTGGCGATGCCCGCGCGTTACTCCAGCAGCGGCAGTTTGACGGATGCGGAGTTGCTCGCGAAAAATCTCGGCCTGCGTTACGAAGTTTTGCCGATTGAACCGGCTTTCAACGCGGTGGAAAAACAGTTGGAAAAAGTTTTCGCCGGCACGCAACGGAACGAGGCGGAGGAAAATATCCAGTCGCGGCTGCGCGGCGTGACGCTGATGGCGCTCTCGAACAAATTCGGCGCGCTGGTGCTGACGACCGGCAACAAATCCGAGATGGCCGTGGGTTATTGCACGCTTTACGGCGACATGAACGGCGCGCTCGCGCCCATCGCGGACGTGTTGAAAACGGACGTCTACAAAATCGCGCGCTGGGTGAACCGCGACCGCGAAATCATCCCGTCCGCTTCCATCACGAAGCCGCCGAGCGCGGAACTGCGGCCCGGCCAGACGGACCAGGATTCGTTGCCGCCGTATGAAATCCTTGACGCGATCCTGGATTTTTACGTCGTGAAAAATTTGAGCAAACCGGAGATTGTCGCGCGCGGTTTTGACGCGGCGGTGGTGAACGACGTGGTGAACAAAATCAATTTCAGCGAATACAAACGGCGGCAGGCCGCGCCGGGCTTGAAGGTTTCGCCGCGCGCGTTCGGCATGGGCCGGCGCATTCCGGTCGCCCAAAAGTTTCGGACGAAGGTTTGACAGCGCAAAATAGTTTGAACAGTCTT
>DMQW01000398.1:7504-8524 GCA_003455565.1 Limisphaerales bacterium | reverse complement strand
CTTAAATGAAGTTTTCGATCATCACGCCGAGTTTTCGCAATTCGGAATGGCTCAAGCTCTGCATCGCGTCCGTCGCCGACCAGTCGGGCGTGGAACTGGAACACATCGTGCAGGATTCCTGCTCGGACGACGGCACGCAGGACTGGCTGCCGCACGATCCGCGCGTGCAGGCGTTCATCGAAAAGGACGGCGGGATGTATGACGCGGTGAACCGGGGTTATCGCCGCGCCACCGGTGACATCCTGGCCTATCTGAATTGCGATGAACAATACCTGCCGGGCGCGCTCGCGGCGGTGCAGGATTTTTTTGAAAAAAATCCGGGCGTCGAGGTCGCGCTCGCCGGCAGCATCATCACCGATGGCGAGGGCCAATACCTCTGTCACCGGCAGCTCATGGTGCCCAACCCGCGCCACGTCTGGTTTCGTTTTCCATTTTTGACCAGCTCGGTTTTCATCCGGCGCAGCGTGGTTCATGAACGCGGCCTTTTCTTCGACACCCGCTGGCGCGATCTCGGCGATTTCCACTGGGCGCTGGCGCTGTTGAAAGCCCGCGTGCCGATGGCCGTCTGTCCCGTGTTCACTTCGGTTTTCGCCGACACCGGCGACAACATGAACATGAAGCCGAACGCCATCCGCGAAAAAAAGGAGACGGCCAGGATGATCCCGTTCTGGCTGCGCCCGCTGAAGCTGCTGTGGATTTTGAACCACCGGCTGCGCCGCCTGCGGCACGGACATTTTGGATTGAAGGAAACGAGTTACGCAATCTACACCCAGACCAGCCCGGAGCGGCGCGTGACCATTGCCGTGCCGCATCCCACATCCGTCTGGTGGAACCGCCTTTGACGCAGCCTGGCCAGGGCGGCGACCGATCTGCATTTCGCCGGCCACCCGCACCGCTGTTCGGCGGACGCCCCGTTTCCTTCTACAACGTCGTTGGCCTGGGCCTGGTGGAAATCTTGGAATGAGGCTGAACTGGAGACCTGAATTTGAAACTTGAAACCTGAAACAAGATTTCCCGCCT
>DMQW01000398.1:0-7261 GCA_003455565.1 Limisphaerales bacterium | reverse complement strand
TGGCAAGATGCGCGCTCAATCATGAACGAACTTGTCATCGAAGCCGGAAAGACCGAGCGCCATTACTGGGCCGATCTGTGGCGGTATCGCGAACTGTTCTTCTTCCTCTCCTGGCGCGATATTTTGGTGCGCTACAAACAGACCGTCATCGGCATCCTGTGGGCGGTGCTGCGTCCGTTGCTCACGATGATTGTGTTCACGGTGGTGTTCGGCAGGCTGGCCAAGATGCCTTCCGAGGGGTTGCCGTATCCCGTGTTTGTTTATGTGGCGATGCTGCCGTGGTTGTTCTTTTCCTCGGCACTGGCGGAGGCCAGCAACAGCCTCATCATCAACGCGAACATGATTTCCAAGATTTATTTTCCGCGGCTGGTCATCCCGGCCAGCGCGGTGATCGTGTGCTTCGTGGATTTTCTGATTTCCGCCGTCATCCTGGCGGGGCTGATGGCGTGGTATCACGTCTTGCCCGGCTGGCGATTGCTATGCCTGCCGCTGTTCACCGTGCTGGCGCTCCTCGCCTCGTTCGGCATCAGCCTCTGGCTCTCGGCGCTCAACGTCAAATACCGCGACTTCCGCTACATCATCCCGTTCATCGTGCAGTTCGGGCTTTACGTCTCGCCGGTCGGTTTCGGCAGCGCGGTGGTGCGTGCGAAATGCGGCGACCTCGTTTATCAATTGTATGGCCTGAACCCGATGGTGGGCGTGATTGACGGGTTCCGCTGGGCCGTTGGCAGCGACGTGCCGTTGAATGTTTCTGGCCTGTTCACCTCGGTCGCGATCACGGTGCTGCTGCTGTTCTCCGGCCTGAAGTATTTTCGCGCCACGGAAAAGGCCTTTGCCGACATCATCTGAACCATGAGTGATTTTGCCATCAAAGTTGAAGGCCTGGGCAAAAAGTATCTGCTCCAGCATCAGGCCGCTGGCCGCCGCTATGTGGCCTTGCGCGACGTCCTCGCCGACAAGGCAAAATCCCTGTTCGGAAATCGGAAACCGGAAATCGGAAACCGGAAATCGGTTGAGGAGTTTTGGGCGCTCAAGGACGTGTCTTTTGAGATCAAACAAGGCGAGGCCGTGGGCATCATCGGGCGGAACGGCGCAGGCAAATCCACCTTGCTGAAATTGTTGAGCCGCATCACGGAACCGACGACCGGACGGATTCGGATGCGTGGCCGCGTGGCGAGCCTGCTGGAAGTCGGCACCGGTTTTCATCCCGAATTGACGGGGCGGGAAAATATTTTCCTCAATGGAGCCATCTTGGGGATGCGCCGCGAGGAGATCAAAAAGAAGTTCGACGAGATTGTGGACTTTGCCGAGGTGGAAAAATTTCTGGACACGCCGGTAAAGCATTATTCCAGCGGCATGTATATGCGGCTGGCGTTTGCCGTGGCGGCGCATCTGGAACCGGAGATTCTCATCGTGGACGAGGTGCTGGCGGTGGGGGACGCGCAGTTTCAAAAAAAATGTCTTGGCAAGATGCAGGATGTTTCGCAGAAAGATGGCCGCACGGTTTTATTTGTCAGCCACAACATGTCGGCCATCGGCGAACTGACCCAGCGCTGCGTGTATTTGGAGGCTGGAAAAATCAAGGCCGCCGGCGTGACGCCGGCGATGGTCCAGCAGTATCTTTCGTTTGCCGTCGGTCAGGGCGGAATTTTCCAATCGCAATCCACGCAAAGCCCGCGCGTGGACCGCGTCGAAATCAAAACCTCGCGCGCGAACCAGGTGCAGATTTCCGGCGAGCCGATGGAGATTCATTTCACCATCGAGCACGGCGGCCCGCGCAAGGCGATGTGTTTTTCGTTCCAGTTGATCAACCAGTTTGGTGCGCCGGCGGCGCATTGCTGGATTTATGACCAAGACCAGCCGATGTGCCGCGAGGACAGCCGCACGGTGCTGAAATGCCGCATCCCGAAGCTGCATCTGAATGTCGGGATTTTTTACCTCCGCACGTATCTTTCAGAACCGCCGGGCGGACATCATTTTGAGACGCTGGAGGTGCCGCTGTCGTTCGAGGTTTCCATCGTGGACCAGCACACGCTGTTCGGCTGGCGGCCCGACGCGTGCGCCTATCTGGAGGAATTCAACTGGGAAGTGGCCTGATTTTATGAACCAAAAAAAGCTGGATGAACTGGTGGACATCCTGGCCGACGAACATTCGCGGCAGCGCATTGAACCCCGGCCCGGCGACGGCTTGTATCTCCATCTGTCCGATTTGCTGCTGGCCTTGCAGGCGCACGCGACGGACACGAAGCTCGACATCCTCGATTTTGGCGCAGGCAGCTCGCCCTACCGCTCGCTGTTTCCCAAGGCAAATTACCGGCGCGCGGACTTCGCCATCGGCACGGGCAAAGGCCTGGATTTTGTGCTGAATGAATCGCTTCTCGTCGCCGCGCCCGACAACAGCTTTGACCTGGTTCTCTCCACGCAAGTGCTGGAACACGTCGAGCAGCCGGAAAATTATCTGAAAGAATGTCTGCGCCTGTTGCGCCCCGGCGGCAAGCTGGTGCTGACCACGCACGGTATTTACGCCGACCATCCGTGCCCGCTGGACTTGCACCGCTGGACCGCCGACGGACTGGCGGCGCTGTGCAAAAAATCAGGTTTTGAAGTCGTCGCCGCAAACAAACTGACCACCGATGCGCGGGCGATCCTGTTTTTATACGATGCATATGGCCGGCGGCTGCACCGGCGGGAACTCTCTTTTTTCTCCGCCTTGTATGCGCTATATTACCGTTTCCACGGCTATTTCCGCCGCAGCATTCATCGCTGGGCGGATCGGTTTTTCCCCGATTCGCGGGTTGTGAAAAACCAGTCCGGGGCGAATGAGCTTTACATCAACATCCTCGTCCACGCCACCAAGCCGGCCGGCTCGTGAACATGGAACACACAGGGACAAAAACCTATGGGGCAGATGTTCTGCGTGGAGTGGCAATTTTAATGGTTTTCATTTACCATAGTTTCGGTTCAGTCTATGGGTTCTTCCTACCGTGGAAGGGTTGGTTTCGCGACTTCAGTGGGCCTCCAAGCAATCAGTTGTTGTGGTTTTATCCCATTACCTATGGTTGGGCAGGAGTATCGCTCTTCTTTGTTTTAAGTGGCTTTTGCATCCACTTATCATTTTTGAGGAATAAGACTTTTAATGTCTCTCACTTCTTCTGGCGACGAATTTGGCGAATTTATCCGGCTTACATCCTTGCGTTGCTGACATTCATTATTCTAAACCATATCAACATCCTTTCACGTTCCGGCGCAACACAATTCCTGTCGCACGCGCTGTTGATACACAATTTCATGAACAGCACTTTTTTTGGGATAAACGCCTCGTTCTGGAGCATTGCAACCGAAGCTCAACTCTACCTGCTGTTCCCATTGCTGCTATTTTTCCGCTCACGATTTGGAATCAGCCAATGCTTGTTTATAACTTTTTTTCTAGGTCTGATATGGAGAGCAACGGCTGTTTGGATATGGGGCTTACCAGATTACCTAATTACCCCCCCCCTAACATTTCCACTAATGACATGGTTTGACTGGACACTGGGAGCTTTCGTTGCGGAGCGTTTTTTTTACAAAAACCATGCTTTCACCCAAAGGCGTATTTGGTTGTCAGTCTGTTTGCCGGTTTTTATCGCAAGCACCCTATTTAAGCCATTAACCACATTCAGTTTTTCACTGGCAGCAGTTGTCGCAGCAATAATTTTGGACGCGGCACTTCATATGTCTTGGCGGAAACATTTTTTGGCTGCACCATTGGCGTTCATCGGAGCTGTAAGTTACTCGCTTTATCTCTGGCATCAGCCACTAATCTTCCGCATAGTTTACCATCTCCAATCCATTACAAATTCGACGATCGCGGCGTGGTTCTTGCTGTTTCCTTTCATGGTTGCCGTATCTTGGATGTCATTCCGGATTGTAGAAAAATTGGGGATCTACATCGGAGACTCCCTTTGGAAACATCGCCACCAATTGTCTTAAACAGCCAGGTTGGATTTTGAAATTTCCCGCAGGCTTATTTCCACCGCGTCCACCATCACGTCCAGCGTGTGCTTTTCGCGCACCCCACGCTGCGCGTGGCGGCAAATCGTTTGAAACAACTCGCGGTCGCCGCACAGTTCGCGGATGGCCCGCGCACAATCCGCCGCGTCGCCGGCGCGGAACGTCATCGCCGTCTCGCGGTTGCGGAACAGTTCGCCGCTGCCGCCCGTCGTCGTGCCGACCACTGCCAGCCCGCCCGCAATCGCCTCGAGCGGGGTGATGGCAAACGGCTCGTCCCATTCCGACGGAAAAATCAGAACGTCATGCGCTGCGTAGATGTTTGGCAGTTCCGCGCGCGGCACCTTGCCGAGAAACCGGACTCGTCCGGCCACACCTAATTGTTCCGGCATTTCACGCAATTTCCGCTCGTAGTCCGGGTGCATCCCGCCGCCGGCCAGCGTGAACGTGAGTGCTTCAAAACCGGGTTCCTTCGCCAGCAGCGCAAACGCGGCGATGGCCGTGTGGACGCCTTTTTGCGGGATCAACTGCCCGGCGTAAAGCAGCCGCCGTACCGGCCAGCGTTCACGTGGCGCGGCGGTGAACTGCGCCGGCTCAATGCCCCAGTGCGCGACGACGGAAGTTTTTTCCGCGATGCGGATGCCGCTTTTTTGCGCCAGGGCCCGCAAAAATTCGCTGGCGAAATGGCACGGCCGGTTTTGGATCACCGGCCAGCCGCGCACCAAGAAGGTTTTGCCGAAAATGGTGCGCACTACTTTTGAAACCATTCCTTCGCCGAACGCGAACCGCGCGAGCCACGCGCCCACGCGCCACGAGACAAAATTTGTGTCCGACAAAAAAAATGCCGGGCGGCAGCCGTGCCAGCGTGCCGCCATTGGCAGCCACCGGCACAGGCCGGCCTGATTCCAAAAATAAACCACGTCCGGCGTAAAATTTTTAATGGCCTGCGCGAGCTTGCGGCACTCGACGCGTTTGTCGTGCGGCGGGCCGGCGGCATCGGCGGCGTAATGCAGCGAGCGTTCCACATCTGTTTCCGCGCCGGAATTTTCGCCGAGGCGGAAGGTGCTCGTGAGCACGCGCACGACGTGGCCGCGCGTGCGGAGTTTTTCCACGATGTCGCGGCAGCCAAGTTCGTAGCCGCCGACGTGGTGCGGCGGATAAAGGTTGGTGACGACAAGGATTTTCATCACATGGTCAGACTGGTGCGATAGCCCCGCAGGGTTTCGTCAATGAACCGTTGCCATGAAAAGAGTTTTGCCCGCGCCAGCGACCGTCGCGCCAGTTCTGTCCGCAAGTTTGTATCGCTGGATATTTTCAACATCGCCTGGCACCAGCCATCCCGGTCGGTGGGCAGAAGCAGCAGTCCGGCGTCGCCGATGACTTCGGGCATGGAAGTGGTGTTGGAGGCGATGACCGGCACGCCACATTGCATGGCCTCAAGTGGAGGAATGCCGAAACCTTCCGCAAGCGACGGAAATAAAAACGCGGTTGCGCCGCTGTAAACCGCCGCCAGTTCCTCATCGGGAATATAGCCCGGCACAATAATCCGCCTGCCGGCTTTTGGATATTTGGCCAGGGCGGTTCGCACGTCAGGATTCCGGCCGGGATTGGGGCCGGCGATCACCAGATTGTGCCCGGCCAACTCACCTGATTCCACCAGTGAACCGAAACATTCAATCAAGTGCGGAAAATTTTTGTGCCGGTCATGGGCGGACAATGCCAGAAAATAGGGAGCGCCACCGAGGCCATGCTTTTTGCGGGCTGCCGCCCGCACTTCTGGCCGGGTGACCGGATGAAACATTTCTGGATCGGCAGCAAGCGGGGCCACAAACACCCGTTCCGGCGGCATCTTGGACAAATTCAAGACGTCAATGCGGGTGGTTTCCGAAATGCAGAAGGCAAAATTTTCCGGCGTCAAACAGGCCAGCACGCCGTCCATGAAGGGATGGTAGTTGCCGGGAAAATACTCCGGATTCTTCAATGGAATAAAATCGAGGCAGGTCAGAAATTTCCGGATGCGCGGATGCTGGTGCACCGCCGCCGAAAACGGCGTGTGCGGCGAGTGGAAAATTTGCGCCTCGTCCAGCCAGCGCGGCGACAGGCTGGGTTCCCCGCGCAGACAAAGCCGGGCGATTTCCGCAAGCCCGCGACGCGTGGCGCGGGCCGGCAGGGAACGATTTTCAATGCTGCGATGAACTTGCCGGGCGATTTTCCGGCCCCACCGGCTCCGGGAAAGCTGGGCTGGACGAAAGTGCAATCGTTCGTCCGCGTCTATCCCGTGCGCCGTGAGAAAATCGTAAGCCCCGGCCAGATGCGAGGTGGCGACATAAGACAGTTCACATTCGTTGGCCGCGAGCAAACCCTCGAACAGGTGTTGCACGACCCGTTGCGCGCCACGGCGGGCGGCCTGGTCATCGTGGGCGTGCCCCAAAAATCCGATGTCCAAAATGACCCTAGGTTTCATGCGCGTAGTGAAGCGAACTTTCACCAGCCGGGCGAGGCAAATTATGCGGGTTGGCCGGGATAATGGCAAATCCAGCGGAACACTTTGTGTGCATAAAAGATTTGAGTTACGCACGCCGATTGCGACAATGTGCTTCATTGAGTTCATTTCCCGTGACATGAAAGACAAAAATTCACCACTGGCGGATATCGGCTATTATCTTCAAGAAATAGATGGGTGCGTGATTACCGCTCAAGCTATCGAATATGCGCTTGGTAAAATTCCCGTCCGCGACCGCTGGTGCGTGGAGTTTGGCGCCGGGGATGATCTGCACGGCTCCACCACCAACCGGCTCATCGAAAACCATCAATACTCGGCGGTGTTGATTGAAGGCAGCCAGAAAAAGTTCGAGGTCTTGCAAGGTTTTTATGCGGGACGTCCGAACATAATCACAAAAAACTTGTATGTCGGATTGTCCGCGCAGGACGGTCTGGACGCCATTTTGGCGGAAACCCCGATTCCACCTGACTTTGATTTTCTCTCCGTTGACATTGACGGCAATGATTACCACGCATGGAACGCCATTGTTAAATATCATCCAAAAATAATGATGGTGGAGTTCAACCCGACCATCCCGCCCGAAGTCCATTTCGTGCAACCCGCCGACCCGGCCATCAACTGGGGCAGCAGCCTGGTGGCACTGGTTGAACTCGGCAAAAAAAAGGACTACGAACTAGTTGGCGTGGTCGGGGTCAACGCATTTTTTACAGGGAGAAAATACTATCCGCTCTTCGGGATTGAGGACAATAGTGTGTCTGTCTCTTATACACA
>DMQW01000189.1 GCA_003455565.1 Limisphaerales bacterium | reverse complement strand
GATCATCAGCTTGACCAGTTCTTCCTCGTTGGTTTGCGCCAGCGGCATGGTGGCGACGTGCTGGCCGTCGCGCATCACAGTCACGGCGTCGCACAGGCGGAAAATTTCATCCATGCGGTGGGAGACATAAATGATGGTTGCCCCGTTTTGGCGCAATCGCGCGATGAGTTCCTCCAACCGTTGTGCCTCCACTGCCGAAAGCGAACTGGTCGGTTCATCCATCACCAGAATTTTCGCGCCGGTGGCCAGCGCGGCGGCGATTTGAATCAACTGTGTCTGACCAGTGCTCAAGCGGCCCAACTCTTCATGCGCGTCACATTCAGCGCCGACTTGATCCAGAAAAGTCTGCGCCCGCTGATACAGCTTCGGCCAGTCCAACCGTCCCTTGCGGCTTGGCAGATGCGAGAGACAGATGTTTTCAGCAACGCTTAAATTGGGACAAAACAAAAGTTCCTGATGAACGATCGCCACGCCCGCCCGTTGGGCATCAAGCGGGGAATGAAACCGCCGTTCGACACCTTCCACCATTATGCTCCCTTCGCTCGGCTGGTGAATGCCGGCGAGGATTTTTCCTAGTGTGCTTTTGCCCGCGCCGTTCTCGCCCATGATTGCGTGGCAGCTTCCGGCAGCCACATCAAAACTGACGTTCTGAAGCGCGACCGTTCCCGGAAACCGCTTGCCGATGCCACGAAAGCTGACGGCGGGATTGGTAGCTTCGGCACTCAAGGGAATAAGCTAAGACAAGCCAGTTTACGGATTCGGCGGTGGCGGCAAAATGGCCGGCGCTGCCGCGATCTCAAACGAATCCGTCGACACGGAAACTTTTTTGCCGGACTCAAATGATTTGATCGCCGCAAAAGCCAGTTGCAACGCGCGTCGTCCAGCGCGTGCATGAACGGGTGGTTGCTTGCCAGCCTTGAATGAGTCCATCACGTGGTCCATGTGACGGTCAAACGTCAGATAAAAATCGCGGTCGCGGTCATTGAAATAACCGGACTGCCAAACTTCGGCGGTTTCAGAACCCGCCGCGTTAAACGTGTAGCGGCGCACCGTGTCCTCGATGAGAATCCGGCCTTTCGTTCCGTTGATTTCAACCCGGTGCGTGTCGGGATAGGCATAGGAGGAATCATACGAACCCACCAAGCTGCCCACCGCGCCGATCTTGAAGTGCAACGCCAGCACCATCGTGCGATAAAATCCCTTCTTGGTTTTGTCGGTCATCTGCGCCATCATCGAATCAATCGGACCGCAGAGAAACTCCAGCATATCGAAGGCATGACACTGGGTTTCAAGCAAGTTGTTGAACGGATGGCTGAGGCCACCCTCTCCACCAAAACGCCACGTGGCAAAAGTCAATTCACCTAAACGTCCTTGCTGAATGGCATGATGCGCCAACGCCACAGGACGAGCATAGTGGTGATTGAAATTGATGCCGAAAAAGAGTTTTCGCTTCGCCGCTTCGGCGATGAGCTTGTCCGCTTCTTTTAAGTCAAACACGAGCGGTTTCTCCACAAACAACGGCACACCGGCACGAATCACTTCCATCGTCGGCTGAAAATGCCCGTCGTTAGGTAGAGACAGAAAAGCCAGATCCGGCTTCTCCTGTTTGATCATGTCCGTGATGTTGGTGTAGGCACGCACCCCGAACTGGGCGGCGCGGGTTTTGGTTTTTTCCAAGGTTCGTCCCGCGATCGCGCAGAATTCCACGTCGGAACGTTGCGACAAAATACGGGCGTGTTGCAGTCCCCATCCGCCCGCGCCAATCAATACGGCTTTAATTTTTGAGTTCATTGTTCAATGATGACTTTGCCGGTTTTGCCGCCATAAAAGAGTTCGAAGGATTTTTGAATTTCATCCACACCGAAACGATGCGTGATGATTTGATTGAGATAGGCGCGATGCTGGGTCAACCGGCGCAAGTTGGCTGGCAGTTCATCAAAACGGAAATACTCGCTGCCCACCACGCTGCGCTCCGGCGCGATGATGTCCGGCGAAATCTTGAGCGAAATACCTTCGCCGTGACCGACGCAAATCAATGAACCGCGCTGCGCCAGGGCACGATGCCCTTCCTCCCGCGCCACTTGTTTGCCGCTTGTGTCCACCGCCATATCGGCAGCATACGCACCGTGCGACTTCAGGCCGTCCTTGATGGAGCTTTTGGCGACATTAATCGGGAGACCGCCTAATTGTTCCGCGAGCTTCAAGCGATAAGGAATAATATCCGTCAGATAAACCTTCACATGATTGCCGAGGATAATTTTCGCCATCATCAGAACTCCCAAGCCGATCGGCCCGGCACCGAGCACTAGCAGCGACTCGATGTCCGGACGCATCAACTGGCAACGCTCAATCGCATGACCGCCCGTGCCCATGATGTCCAGCAGCAACGTGGCTTCCGACGCCGAAAAATCGGGGGCCGGAAAGAAAATACTTTCATGGATCAGTTCATACTGGCCGTAACCGCCATCTTTGTTGAATCCCATGTCGCCGCGTTTTTGCAGGCATTGATTGGTAAAGCCAAGTTTGCACGAACGGCATTGTCCGCAAAAATCCATCAGGAAAACCACCCCCGGAGTTCCAACTGCCGTGCGGGTATCCGGCCCAACAGCAACGACGGTGCCCGCCGCCTCATGCCCGGGCGTGGTGGGAGTTCCGTCAAAAAATTGCGGTCTTTCCGAACCGCAAAGCGCGTTGGCGTGGACCCGCAACAAGAGTTGTCCTGCCCCCGGCTGCGGAACCGCTTTTTCGCCAAATTTGATTTGTTTGTTCCCGGCAAAGACGGGAACCTTGCAGTTAGATGGTATTGATTTAGTCATGTAAATAATGTGGTTGTTTCAAGTTAATTTTGTCGCCTATCCGATTTGTGGCTGTCGGCGTCATTGTTCTAATAGATTCTACGCTCTTCCTAACCAGCCACGAACAACCGTCTGACCAGATAACCTCACATGCTCCATTCCTGTTTATGCTGTCATTCTCATTGATGCGCCGTCTCGTGACTGATCATGTATTGCAAATCGCGGTCATTAGGAGATACACTCCAACCTGTGTGCGGATTCTGGGTGGTTTGTGTGACTGGCGCACTGGTGGTTGATTCCAGCCATTTATGCAATTCCGAATGGCCATCCGCAAAGGTGAGGGAATTAGCGTGGTTATGAAAACTGCCTGGCATATCCCGCAACCATTTGGCCGGCAGGAAAAGTGGATAGCTTGGACCTGGATCAATGACCAGCCAGCCATCGTTTATGCTGTCTGGATGCTCGTCCGTGAACACCCAAAGATCCACTGGAGACGGAGCCCTGATATCTGACATCTTATTGTAAAAATGATATACTGGGACATAATTCTGCATATCACCAGGTCCGGCACCGCCCACGATGAACGCATTCATCGAACTGTCCCGTAACCTAGGGGCGCCACCAACTGCTGAATAGGTATCACCCGGACATTTATAAATACCCAAGCTCTGACTGTAAGGCCATAACAGCCCAGTTTTAATCATGTCAACATTGGTGCAGTCTGCATTTCCCCAGAACTCATTGCCCAGAACCCAATTTGGAGGTGCCGGAGGCAGGATCCGATTCGGACAACAGTAATCTTGATTATCAACAGCATACATGACCCAAGCCAAGCCCAGCTGTTTATGATTGCTCAAACATTGGATCTGCTGTGCCTTTATCTTGGCCTTGCTCAAGGCGGGCAACAGCATTGCGGCAAGAATTGCTATGATTGCTATAACGACCAGCAACTCGATCAAGGTAAACGCTTTTAAGGCAATACCCGGAAATGCGTCACCCCGCCACGCCAACACATCATATTTCTGCTCCTCGCGCTTTTTACAATTAACGAAAATATTCATTTTATGCGTTTTGTAGCTTTTGGTTTTTATTCAGCCCGATTCACGCTATGTCGCCCGGCGAGAGCAAAACAACACCTGCTACCCATCTCGGCCTCTACGCTCAATTCATAAACACTATAGA
>DMQW01000224.1 GCA_003455565.1 Limisphaerales bacterium | reverse complement strand
GCGCGCTTTCGTGGGCGTGAGTTTGATGAGCGATTCGATGGAATTGCGCGCGCCCTCGGCGGTGCGGGTTTCGATGATTTCTCCGGTGAGCATGAAGAAGGCGACGATGCCGGCGGTCTCGTAATTGCCGGAGGCGAACGCGGCGAGCACGGCGATGGCGACGAGTTCGTTGATGCTCAAGCGGCCGACGCGCAAATCTTTTACGGCGGTGACGACGATGGGATAGCCGAGGATGAGCGATCCGATCATGGCACTGGCGCTGGCGAGCGTGCTGCCGGACGCAAACAGCCAGTCCACGATGAAGGCGTTGAGGACGAAGACGACGCCGAGAACAGCCTGCCAGAGATGCACGACGGAATGTTCGTGGTCGTGGCCGCAGCCGCAATTGTCATCGTGTTCGTGCTGGCTTAAAAGGGACGTGACTTGCATAAAATTAAAAAACTCTTTTGCCGAGAACGGGAAAATGATTCAGCCAGTTGTCCAGTTTGACGAAAATCCAGCCGAAGAAAAAACTCCAGAGTGGAATCAATAACAAACAAATTCCGATTGTGACGGCGTTAGAAGAAAACGAGTAAATACCGCACAAAAATGAAATCTGTTCAGCCCAAAACAACAGCCAAATTAGTGGTTGTAAAAGGAAAAAAACACTCCTCCAAGACTCCGACCACAAAACTGATTGAATAGAATTAGTATCTTCATTATGGAAAAATTTCCAACAAAGCCAGACAAGCGCAGTAATAACAAGGTGTGCAACTGCCACCTTCCACATTCTTCGTTTTTGCGTCGCGTCCATTTTTTTTTTACGGATTCGCCGCCGATTTCGGCTGCGGCGGTTCGCGGTTCAACATTAGCCTAAGTTCGCGCGGCTTGCCATCGGCGCGCTGGGGCAGAAAGATTTTGTCCTGCACGTTCGTCAGCACCTGCGCCATGGCTTTGGACAGTTCCAGTTGCGCGAAGAGGTTCGGGTTGCGCTCGTATTTGGGCAGCAGCTTGGTGAACGCCTCGGCGTCCGACTCAACGGCGGTCACGAAGCGGGTGCGGTCGGATTCGGCAATGTTGGTGATGGATGAGGCCCGCGCGCCAGCCTGGCTCAAGATGCGGTTCTCCTCGCTCAAGGCGTCGTTGATGAGCTTGTCGTGGTTCTGGCGCGCGGTGGTGACCATCGCAAACACATCCTTCAACTGCCGCGGCGCCCTGCTCTCCACCGCGCACTGGTCAATGGACACGCCGAGATGCTCGCGCTCGACCAGTTCGGTCACGCGTTGGCCGACGGCGTCCTGAAATCCGGCGAAGTTGCCAGTGAGGATGTCGTCCACGTTGAAGCGCGCGGCGGTGAGGATCAGGGCGTTGTTCGCGGCGTTCTGCACGGCGTTGGAAATGCCGGCGAGGTTGAACTGATGATTGGTGCCGCTGGCGAAATTGAAGATGGCCGTGCGCGGGTCGTCAATGTGATACGAAATCGTAGCGCGGCTGTGAATGATGTTGCGGTCGGCGGTGATGACGTAGCCGTCAATCTGCGGATTGAGCGACGGACCGGCGGGCGGTTCAGTGCCGGCGAGTTCCATTTCCGGCGTGGTCGCATACCAGCCGACAGTGGATCTGACCTGTTGAATTTCCGTGATGGGAATGCGGACGACCTCGTCAATCGGATATGGCAGCGACCAGTGCAAGCCCGCGCCGAGCAGCATTTTCTGGCCTTCGCCCTGCGGTTTGCCGAAGCGAAGAATGACGGCCTTTTCCTGCGGCCCGACGGTGAAAAATCCCGCGCCAAGGATGACGAAAACCAGCGCCACCATCGCGAACTTGACGATGACAAAGCTGCTGCGCAACGCCTCGGCCAGCGCCTGGGAACCGGCGTCCTGCGTTTCCGGCGCGTGCGGATGGTCGTGATGATCGTGTTCGCTCATGGCTCAATCACTTCGTTGGTGGATTCCCCGGCAGATTGCGGAAAATGTCAAACGGCGGCTTGGTTTCGTCAAAAAACAAGGTCGTTTTCTGGTTCATCGAGTTTTTCAACGCCTCAAGCTTCAACTGGAAAATCGCCAGTTCGGGGTTCTGTTGGAACACGCTCAAAGTTTTCGCGGCTTCGGCCACGCCTTCGCCCTCGATGCGCGTGGCGGCGGCCTGCGCGTTGGCGATGACATCGGCGGCCTGGCGCTCGGCGCCGGACGTGATGATGGTGGCTTCCTTTATGCCTTCATTTTGCGCCTTGCTGATGAGTTTCGTCCGCTCGGATTTCATGCGGTCAAATACCGTCTGCGTCACGCTTTCCGGCAGACCGAGTTTTTTGATGCCGAGAAACTCGATGCTCATGCCATAATTTGCGGCGAGTTCGTTTTGCACGGACGTCTTGATTTCATTTTCAATCGCCTCGAACTTGAGTTGCGCCGGATCAGCATTCACAAAATCCGACAAATTGTGTTTGCCAATGACCGCCGCCTTGGCGCTGCGCAGCATCTGTTCAAGCTTCTGTTGTGCGGCAGGCACGGAACCGCCGGGTATCACCAGAAGAAATTTCCCTGCATCGGAAATCCGCCAGCCGACATAAACGCTCGTCAGCAACATCGTGCCGTCCGCCGTGAGATTTTCGCTGAACTTGTCCTCGAAATTCTGGACGCGCTGGTCGAAGCGGCTGACGCTCTGGATGGGCCACGGCCATTTGAAATACGCGCCCGGCTCGTTGATGCTGCGCGTCGGTTTGAGGAAGGTCGAGACGACGACAATCTCCGACTGGCGCACCTGGAAGGTGAACAGCAGTAGCGCAAAAATCACCACCAGCACGGCGGCGATGAGGACGGTAATCAGATTTTTTTTCATGGCGAATTGGTGATGGAAAGGTTCAGCAGGTCGTCGCGGATTTTGTCTTCCAAATCAAAGATGATCACGTCCTGCGTATTGGTGACTAGCAAAACATATTTGCGCGCGTTCCGGGTCGCGGCGGCAAAGCTTTTCAAATAAAGCCGCTGAGGATAAACCGACGGCGCCGCCGCAAACGCCGGAATCTGGTTCGTGAACAGCGCCGCGCGGGCGAACGCCGAAGTGACCTGCCGGATGCGGTTCGCATCGGCGACATTCGTGACCGTGAACGCCTGCGCGTCGGCCAGCGCGTTCGTGCGGATGGCGGCGGCCTCGGCGTCGAGGATTTTGGCGAGCTTGGTCTGCTCCGCGCCAACGACATTTTCGTAGGTTTCAGCAACTTTGCTGGCCGTCGGCGGATGAATGTCCTGCAAGCCGACGAAAATGATTTTCGCGCCGAGCGAACGCGCGTTGGCCGAGTTTTGAATCCGCTCCCGCAGCGCGTCGGCCGCCTGCAAACGGCCTTGCGACAGCACTTCATTCAAATCCACACCGGCGAGGTAATGAATCACTTCGCGCGTCGCCAAATCCTTCAACAACGCGTCCGGCTCGCTGTTTTTATAGACCCAGTTCATGACGTTGGTGATTTGAAATTGAACCGGGATGCTGACGGTGATGAAGCCGACGGCCTGCGCCCTGGCCGTGTCATTCGTGCCGGCACTGGCGGTTGCCGAAGTGACCAAGGCGCGGTTGGCGACGAGGAAATTTTCTTCCTTCGCGTGAGGGATTGTCCAGAGAACCGTATTCGCGGCCTCGCTCTGCGCGTCCGGCGTGTAGCCGACGGCGAAGGATTGAATCTGTTCGGTGCGGAAACGGTAAATTTTGTCGGCCGGCCACGGCAGTTTGAAATGCGCTCCGGGGCCGAGCGCCGCCATCGGTTTGCCGAAATGTTCCAGCACGGCCTGTTCGCCCGCGTCAACAAACACAACTGTCGTGGACAAAATCAACGCGGCAAACTGCACGAGCAGCAATGCCGCGAGATTCTTTTGCGCCGCCTTGAAAAACCACGTTTCCGAAACCTTGAAGCCGAATTGATAATCCAGCGTCTGCGCCGCCGTGGTGAACAGACTTTCCGGCTGTGCGAAAATGCCGACGACGCGGCTTTCGTAGAGCGGACGGGCGATCTTGCCTTTGATGCGCGGACGATAAATTTCCAGCAGCAGCGTGAGCAGGTTTTCCACCGCCATCACGCCGAGCAGAACGCACAAACCGCGCGCGACCCAGAAATCCGCCTGCGGAAATTTCGCCTCGACGCCCGCGATGCCGAGCGCGGTGAGCGCGCAAATGTAAGCGCCCGCCAGCAGAAAACTCGCGCCGGGCCGGAGCAGGCGGTGGTTTTCCAGCCGCGCAATCGTCACGGAAAAACGACCGATCAAAAACAGCAGCAGCGCAAAAATGGCGAAGAGCGAGAGCGAGGCCGTGACGCTGCCGGGCTTGATGGCTGTGGTGGTTTTGCCGGTCCAATGCCAGAGCAGCCACGCGCCGCCCGTCTCCAGCAGCAGCAGCAAAACCGCGAAGCCGGGAACGAAAAATTTCTCGAACTGCCGCCGCGCGTTTTGCGACGGAAAACTGCCGCCGTCCTTGGTTTCAAACAGCGACGCGCCCCGGCTGCGGGCGAGTTCGTCGAGTTCCAGTTTTTCCAGCCGCTCGTTTTCTTCGAGCCGCATCTGGAACCAGCTGATGAACGCCACGAGCACGCCGAGGCCGAGGAAAACCGCCGCCGCCTGGCCCGCCAGCGACCCGGCGAAAACCGTGACGCCAAATCCGGCGAAAAAAATCACCAGCGCGACCGCGAGGTTCACCAGCCCGTTTTTTTGGAGGTTGCGTTCCACAGGAATAAATAATGCAAAATTAAAAATTAAAAATTAAAAATTGGAGACGGTGGTTCGCGCGGGCCGGTTCCACCTTTTGCATTTTTAATTTTGAATTTTTCATTTAACTAAGTTCACGTTCATCAAACAGCGCCACGCCCACGGCCAGCGCCGCGCCGGCATAACAGATTGCGTAGCCGAGCGCCTTGCCGACGTAAGCCCATTGAAACGTGTTTTTGCCCGTTTCGAGCGCGTCGGCGAGCCAGAAAAGCTGCCAGTTCGGAACGATGGTGTAAAGCGTCGAGGCCCACCAACTGCCTTTGGCGGCGGGCAGTCCAAAGAAATAATCCGACATCAGCCCGACCAGAAAAATTGCCGAGCAGATTGCCAGCGTCGCAATCATGTCCAGCCGCGTGGAGCACGCCAGCGCCACCGCCGCCAGAATCCACAACGCGAACAAAATCAAAATTCCCGCCGGAATCAAGCGCCAGTCCACCGTCGCCTGCTGGCCGAGGCTTTGCATCTGGTGCGTGAATTGGAAAATAACGAACGTTGCCAGCGTGATCATCACGACCAGCGCGATCACCGCGTCGCTGACGAACGGACGGCACAGGAAGAAATTGCTGAAACCCGCCAACGCGTAGGCCAGCAGTATTCCCCCGCCAAAAATCCCGATGGCGAGCAGGTTCGTGGAGCCGTAGGCGTCGAACGCCATCCAACTGGCGAGCATCACGCCGACCATGTTGACGTAGGCCAGCAGCGCCAGCGCCGCCGCCAGCCCGGCAAATTTCGCCAGCAGAAACTGCGCGCGTCCGACCGGCTTGGATAGCACCGCCAGCGCCGTGCCCGTGCGGATTTCCCGCGCGAGCGAGGCGGACGCGCTCAATACCGCGCCGAACAATCCGGTCAGCAGCATCACCGCCAGCGCGCTCGTTTTGACGAGCTTCATTTCGTCGCCGAACGCGAAGTAATACGGCACGGCGAGAAAAATCTCGAACAGCACGGAACCCGTCAGCAGCAGCAGAAAAATCGGCTGCCGGATGAGTTCCATGAAGGCGTTGACCGCAATGTTCCTGAATTGTCGCATGAACTTCCAATTAGCTTACGAACCGCCCGCGCGTTTGCCAACGGTTAATCAGCATGGGTGAAGAAATGGACCGGGAAAACGCCGTTTGCGTTCAAAAGAAATTTTCAACCTGCTGGCAAAACAGTAGTAGCCGACGTAAGCCGGCTCATTCTCAAAGTTTGAGCGGACTCACGTCCGCTGCTACAAGATTTTTACGCCATCGCCCGCGCAATGGAATTCCACCACGGGTCGTGCAGTTCGCCGAGCGGCGCACTGAATTCTCCGTTCGCGGTCTTGATCGTCAACTTGTCGCCGCCGACCTTGCCGATTTGCAGGGCCGGAACGCCCATGAGTTTGGCGCGTTCGACGACTTTTACGGCGTCGAGGGCTTTGCAACTGATGACGACGCGCGATTGCGTTTCGCCGAAGAGTAGCGCATCCAGACGAAGCGCCCCCTCACCCCGTCCCTCTCCCCCGCTGGGGGAGAGGGTGTCCGAAGGACGGGTGAGGGGAATGCTCAAATCTACTGTTGCCCCAATCAGTCTTGGTGTTTCGCGGGCGATGAGCTGGCTGATGCAGCTTTCGGCGAGCGCGACGGCCAGACCGCCGTCGCTGCAATCGTGTGCGCTTTTCACAAGGCCGGATTGAATCAAGCCGAGCAAAGTTGTGTGCAAAGTTTTCGCCTGATCCAAATCGCAACGCGGCGGTGAACCGATTTTCTTACCGTGAATCACCTGCAAATACGCGCTACCGCCGAGACCGAGAATCGGGTCGGCTTTGTCCACCACTTCGCCGAGCAGGATGATCGCGTCGCCTTCGTCCTTGAACCATTGCGTCGTGACGTGCTCCAGTTTTTCCACGATGCCGACGACGGCGACGGTGGGCGTCGGGTCAATCGGGCCGCTGGGATTTTGATTGTAGAGCGAGCAGTTGCCGCCGGTGACGGGCGCGTTAAACGCTTTGCAACCTGCGGCCAAGCCGCGCACGCTTTCGCGCATCTGCCAGAACAGTTCCGGCTTGTGCGGGTTGGCCATGTTGAGGTTGTCCGTCGCGCCGAGCGGAATCGCGCCGCTGCACGCGAGGTTGCGGCACGCTTCGGTCACTGCTGCTTTGCCGCCTTCATACGGATCGAGATAAACATAGACGCCGTTGCAATCCACCGTCATGGCGATGAGTTTCTCGCCGGTGAATTCCGTGACGCTCGCTTTCAATTCCGCGCTCATCACGGGCAAGGAATCGCTCTTGATGCGGATGACCGCCGCGTCGCTGCCGGGCAAAACCACCGAGCCAGCGCGCACTTGCTGATCGTATTGGCGATACACCCAGTTCTTCGACGCGATGCTTGGCCAGGCGAGCAACTTCTTCAAATTACCGGCGGCGTCCTGTGTGTCAGCGATGCCGTCGAGACGGAAGGCTCGGACTTCCTTCAAATACTCCGGCTCTTGCGCGTCGCGCTGATACACCGGCGATTCGTCGGCGATTTTTTTCGCGGGAATGTCCACGATGAGTTTGCCGCCGTGGCGCACGACCATGTGGCCGGTGTTAGTGATGCTGCCGATCTCCGACCACGGCAAATCCCACTTGTCAAAAATACGTTTCACTTCTTCTTCGCGCCCCTTGTGGACGACGATGAGCATGCGTTCCTGTGATTCCGAAAGCATGATTTCGTAACTACTCATGTTCGGCGCGCGTTGCGGAACTTTGTCCAATTCGATCTCGATGCCGGTGCCGGCGCGAGCGGCCATTTCGCAGGTGGAACAGGTCAAACCCGCCGCGCCCATGTCCTGCATGCCCGCGACGCAACCGGTGGCGAGCAGTTCGAGGCACGCTTCGCACACAAGTTTTTCCATGAACGGATCGCCGACTTGGACCGCGCCGCGTTGTTGCTCGGCGGATTCCTCGGTCAAATCCTTCGAGGCGAACGCCGCGCCCGCCAGACCGTCGCGACCCGTCGCCGGGCCAACGTAAAATACCGGATTCCCCACGCCCTTGGCCGCGCCGCGCGTGATTTGTTCGTGGCGCAATACGCCGAGGCAAAACGCGTTCACGAGCGGATTGCCTTCGTAAGATTTGTCGAAATAAACCTCGCCCGCGATGGTCGGAATGCCGAAGCAATTTCCGTAATGCGCGATGCCGCTGACGACGCCAGAGAACAGGCGGCGGTTGTTTGCGATTTCAGATTGGGGAGCACACGCGCCCTCGCGTGTTGCCGACGACGCCTCGTCGTCGGCTTTTCCGTTCGCGGTTGACGAGGCGTCAACCGCCGCACGCGAGGCGCGTGCGCTCCCCATTTCATTTTCAGTAATTGGCCCGAAGCGCAGCGAGTTCACCGCACACACGGGCCGCGCGCCCATCGTGAAGATGTCGCGCACGATGCCGCCGACACCGGTGGTCGCGCCCTGAAACGGCTCGACCGCGCTCGGATGGTTGTGCGACTCGATCTTGAACGCGATGGCGATGCCGTCGCCGATGTCAATGATGCCGGCATTTTCCTCGCCCGCGCCGACGAGAATCTTCGGCGACTTGGTGGGGAACGTCTTGAGCAGCGGGCGCGTGTTTTTGTAGCTGCAATGCTCGCTCCACATGACGGAGAAAATGCCCAGCTCGGTGTAGCTCGGCGTGCGGCCAAGGATTTCCACGGCGTGGGCGTATTCTTCCGGCGTGAGGTTGTGCTTGGCAACCAACTCTGGGGTGATGGCGGGTTCGGTCATGTAATTCTAAATTGTCTATTAAATCCAATAGGCCAAAGGACGGTGTAATGCTCACCGGCAATCTCACGATAGGCTGCTACCAAATCTTCAAGCAGCTTTTGCTTGGCCACGACTGGCCGAATCGTTTCAAATACTTTTTCTGGTTCGTCAGTGTGAATGAAAATGTTCATTTCCCCTGACCCAGAATCGTGGCCGTCAACTTTAGCCGAACATCCAAGCGCTTCAGTCAATTTCTCTTCGAGCTCAATCATTTTGTCGTAATCGGCGATTGAGTTTGCCGGGAATTGTAAGGCCAATTGGTATTTCACGCGTTACGCCAGTTCCGCTACATGCTCGTCCTCATATTTCTCAATGAGCACGCCAATCACTTCCATCATGAAGGCGAGCGGATGGTTTTCATCCTCGCCCACTTCGTCCACGAGGCGGTCGAGCTGCTTCACAAGCTGGCGGTATTCGCGGTCGTTGTGCGGCACGCGCAAGATTGGTTCAACTTGTGGCATCGGCTGAAAAAGTTTTTTCATGCCGCCACTTCGACTTCGCGGATTTCGCTCGGCTGCGGAATCGGTTCGCCGCGTTCGCGCATATCTTCGATGTGCATTTCCAAGGCTTCCTTCATCAGCGCAAGCGTTTCCCGCTCGGTGTTCGCCGCCGCAACGCAACCGGGGAAATCCGGGGCGTAGGCGCTGAAATTTTCCGGCCCGTGTTCGATGATGATTGTGTAGCGCATAGTCATTTGAGTCCTGCCTGCCGCAAGATACTGTTTAATGTTTTCGGATGCAAATCCTGTCCGGGATGCCCGGCAATCGTCACCGTGCCCGGTTTCGTCGCATGATGATATTGGCGATGGCTACCGCGCGTGCGCACATGAAACCAACCGTCGTCTTCAATCTGCCGCAGAATTTCACGGATTTTCATGCGAGAAAAAATTTATGCCGCTTGCGCGACGGTTTTGTTTTTAAGCGCGGCGAAGATGCTTTCGAAAATCCATTTGCCGTCGTCGCTGCCGAGGAGCGGTTCGCAGACGCGTTCGGGGTGCGGCATGAGGCCGGCCACGTTGCGACGTTCGTTGCAGATGCCTGCGATGTTTTGCAGCGCACCGTTGGGATTCGCGGTGTCGGTCAGGTTTCCGGTCGCGTCGCAGTATTGCCAGAGGATTTGGTTGTTGGCCTTGAGCTTCGCGAGCGTTTCTTCGTCGGCAAAGTAGCATCCTTCGCCGTGGGCGATGGGCACGCGGAGAATTTTTCCCGCCGGAATCTGGCTGGTGAACGGCGAGTCGGGCGTGGCGGTCTTGAGGAATATGTTTTCGCAATGG
The DNA here is from genome assembly GCA_003455565.1 of Limisphaerales bacterium. Taxonomy (GTDB): domain Bacteria; phylum Verrucomicrobiota; class Verrucomicrobiia; order Limisphaerales; family UBA11358; genus UBA11358. The sequence goes on along the minus strand of DMQW01000224.1, from coordinate 1,963 downwards.
AATTGCAGATCGCGGTTGCGGATGAGCGCGCCGGGCAGCAGGCCGGCTTCGGTGAGGACTTGAAACCCGTTGCAGATGCCGAGGACGAGGCCGCCGTTGTCGGCGAATTGTTTCACGGCCTGCATCACGGGGCTGAACCGCGCAATCGCGCCGCAGCGCAGATAATCGCCGTAGCTGAAACCACCGGGCACGATGACGACGTCGGTGTCGCCGAGCGAGGAATCCTTGTGCCAGACGAGCCGCGCGGAATGGCCGAGCAGGCGGACGGCGTGGACGGCGTCCTGGTCGCAGTTGCTGGCGGGAAATTGGAGGACGGAGAAATTCATTTTTGATTTGTGATTTACGATTTACGCGCCGAACGGCTATCCGCTCGTAAATCGTAAATCGCATATCGTAAATTCTTTTATTCGATTTCGAGGCGGTAGTCTTCAATCACCGGATTGCTCAATAGCTTATGCGCCGCGTCATTCAAGGCCTTTTCCGCCGCCGCCTTGTCCGTGCCCGGCGCAAGATCAATCTCGATATACTTGCCGATGTGGACGCCAGTGACGCCGGTGTAGCCCATGTGTTCGAGGGCGGTCTGGACAGTTTTGCCTTGCGGATCGAGGACGGCCTTTTTTTGGGTAATGATGATTTTTGCTTTCATGCGCGTGCCGGATAATTTTGCGGAAAAATTTTGCGCCGGGCGAGCAAATTTTTGAATCCGTTGGAGTTCAAACTTCAGCTTGCGTTCTGAAAACACGCTAAGGAAACGCTGATTTAATCCATTGGTCTTCGATTTATACAGACGTCGGAGATGCGGTTTTATAAACTTCAAGGCATGACCCATCAGCCGAGTTTTTCCCAGGCCGAGTTTGCAGATAAAAAGAAGATCACCCGCCGCGAGAAGTTTCTCACGCGCCTGGAAGCCCTCATTCCATGGGCGAAACTGCTGGCCGTCATCGAACCGTTCTATCCCAAAGGAGAACGCGGCCGCCCGCCCATCGGGTTGGAGCGGATGTTACGGGTTTATTTTCTCCAGCAATGGTATGGCCTGGCTGACGAAGCCCTCGAAGACGCGCTCTACGACAGTCAGGCCCTCCAGGGCTTTGCCCGCATTGATCTGACCGCCGAGGGCGTGCCGGACGCCACCACGCTCTTGAAATTCCGCCGTCTGCTCGAAACCCATGACCTATGCAAAGGCCTCTTCGCCGCCATCAACACCGACCTCACCGCGCGCGGCCTGCTGCTACGCGAAGGCACATTGGTGGACGCCACGCTGATCGCCGCACCGCCCTCCACCAAGAACAAGGAAAAGAAACGCGACCCGGAAATGCACCAGACCCGCAAGGGTAACCAGTGGTATTTCGGGATGAAAGCGCACATCGGGGCGGATCGGGACAGCAAGCTGGTTCACACCGTGGTGGTCACCGCCGCCAACGTGGCGGACATCACCAAGACGTCGGAACTGTTGCACGGGCAGGAGCAGCAAGTCCACGCCGACGCCGGCTACACCGGCGTGGAGAAGAGAGCCGAGATGGTGGCCTTGGAACGGAAGATCGACTGGCAGATTGCACGCAAACGCGGCCAGATCAAAGCGATGGCCGATGGCGCAGAGAAAGAAACCCTCAAGGCGGTCGAGAAAGCCAAAGCCTCGGTGCGGGCGTTCGTGGAACACCCCTTCCATATCCTGAAGAATATTTTCCGGCATCGGAAAGTGCGGTATCGGGGACTGGCCAAAAACGGGCATCAACTTTACACCCTCTTCGGCCTGGCCAACGTGGTGATCGGCGGGCGAACGGCCACGACGTGAAAAATCGCACGTCCAACCTGTTGAAGCGGTGAAAAAAGACGACCAACCCCCGCCACCCAACCAGAACTGACTCGCCAACCCAAGCTGCCCGACACAATTTTCCACCGTTTGGGGATCATCTTCCATCAGCAAAAACTGAAATTTGAAAACCTGGCTTTATTCAGCGGTTCC
>DMQW01000080.1 GCA_003455565.1 Limisphaerales bacterium | reverse complement strand
TTCTTTGGCTCTTTACAAAACAACAAACGAATTTATGCCGAATACGAAGTCAGCCGAACGCCGGATGCGCAACAGTGCCCGCAAGAACCTCCAGAACCGCAGCGTCAAAACCAAGCTGCGCCGCTTGGAGAAAGATTTCCGCACCGCCGTCACCGCCGGCAAAAAAGACGAGGCCGCCAAGCTCCTGCCCGGCGTCCATTCGGCTTATGACAAGGCCGTCAAAACCGGCGTTGTCCCCCGCCCCACGGCCAACCGCAAGAAATCGCGCCTCGCGCTCTCGCTCAAGTAAAAAAGATTTTCGGCTTCGCCAGCCCCAGTCTGGCCAGCCGGAACTGCAGGCCGACATTCAGGCAGCCGAAGCCGTATTTCACGCTGCGCCGGAAATTGATGGACGACGCTTCCTTGAAGTATTTCGTCGGGCAGCTCACCTCGCCGATCGTAAAACCGTGCCAGAGGATTTGTGCGAGCATCTGGTTGTCGAACACGAAGTCGTCCGAGTTGTTGGACAAATCGAGCTTCTGCAAAACCCCTTTGGAAAACGCCCGGTAACCGGTGTGGTATTCCGACAGTTTTGCACCGAGCAGAATATTTTCCGCCGCCGTCAGAAAACGGTTCGCCACATATTTCCACGTCGGCATCCCGCCTTGCAGCGAGTAGCCGCCCAAAATGCGGCTCGCCAGCACGCACGGGTGCAGGTCGTTCGCAATCATCGAAGCCATCGCCGGAATCAGCTTCGGCGTGTATTGATAATCCGGGTGAACCATGATGACGATGTCCGCCCCGGCTTGAAGCGCGAGCCGGTAGCACGTCTTTTGATTGCCGCCGTAGCCCGTATTTTTTTCATGCACATGGACGCGCACGCCGAGCAATGACGACGCCACCGCCACCGTGTCATCCCGGCTGCGGTCGTCCACGAGGATGATTTCATCCACGATGTCCTGTTGCAGGACTTCATCCACGGTTTGGGTGACGGTTTGCGCCGCGTTGTAAGCGGGCATGACCACGACGATTTTTTTTCCCAGATACATTGGCTTCTGAATTTTCTTAATCCTGCCGCAACATCGCAAATCCAGAAAGCGAAAAAAATTTATACAAATTTCGCGCGGCTGGTGTCTATAAATTGAAACGATGGCAGAAAATGGTCAAATCCACTGGTGCGAGACGCTCTACGACGCGAAGACGGCGGAGCTGATCTTGTATGGCCGCGCGCTCGGCCTCGGTCACGGCGAGGCGGAAGATGTTTTGCAGGAGGTGTTCGTGGCGCTGGCGCAGATGGAATTTCCGCCCGCGAAACCGGAACATTATTGCGTGCGGAGTTTTCGGAATCGCGCGCTGAATTACCGGCGCACACTCTGGCGGCGGCTGGCGCGCGAATGGGAATCGCTGCGCTGGTTTGAAAAATCCACGGACGAAACGCCGGCGGAGCGGGCGGCGATGAATTGTCTCGCGACTTTGCCGCCAGATCAGCGCGAAGTCATTGTTTTGAAAATCTGGCACGGCTGCACGTTTGAGGAGATCGGCGGACTGCTGGAAATTTCGCCGAACACGGCGGCGGGACGTTATCGCTACGGCCTGCAAAAAATAAAATCGAAACTGGAAGGAGTGGTTTATGAAAGAACTGAAGGTGACGGAAACACAATTACGTTCCTGGCGTCCGCGCCAGCCGTCGGCGGGGCTTAAGCAAAAGATTTTTTCCGCTGAAGCGGTGGCGCCGACGGCGACGTGGCTGTGGGGCGGTCTCGCGCCGGCGATGGCGTGCGCGTTGCTGACGTTGATGGCCTTCAACCACGGCGGCGACGGACTCGGCCCGAAGCCAATGATGGCAATGGTTTTGAGCAATCAAACGCTGGCGGCGCAGGCGGTGGACGGAACGCAGGCCGCGCAAAACCACGTTGCCGCCGTCACTTTTGATTGGACAAACCGCAGTGCTTTCAAGTCTAGTATCCGCTTTACGCCGTCAATGAATTTTAGCAACTGAAGCCGAAAAATGGAAAAACCCAAATCGAACCAGCCGAAAGCCGCCGCCAAACCCGCCAAACCCGCCACTCCGGCCGCACCCGTGAAAGTGCCGCCCATGTGCCGGCCGATTGACTGGCTCGCGCTGGCCATCACCTTCGGTGTTGTCTGGGCGGTTTATTTATTCACGCTCGCGCCGGAACAAACTTTGGAAGATTCCGGGGAACTTTGCACGGCGTCCTATTATGCCGGGATTCCGCATCCGCCGGGCTACCCGTTCTGGTCAATTTATTCCTGGCTGTGGACGGTGATCGTGCCGTTCGGCAATGTGGCGTGGCGCGTGGAGGTCGGCCAGTCCTTCGCCGCCGCGATGGGCTGCGGTTTGCTGGCGATGATGGTTTCGCGCGGCAGCAGCATGCTGATCGAAGGCCTCGAGGAAATTAAAAACATTCCCCAGCGCTGGGAGAACGCCATCTGCATCGTGGCCGGGGTCGTGGCCGGCACGTTGCTCGGTTTCGACGTTTTCATGTGGAGCGAATCGGTGGTGATCAACCGCATTTCCGTTTTCGGCGTGCCGTGGCTGATCGCGGTGATGCTGTGTTTGATGCGCTGGATATATGCACCGCAACAACGCCGGTATCTTTATCTGGCCATGTTTCTTTACGGCCTGTGCGCCACGATTCACCAGACGCTGTTGTTGAGCGCGATGGGCATTGAAGTCGCCATCGCCCTGGCGCTCCCGCGCCTGGGCCGGGATTTATTCCTCACCAACAGCCTGATTTACATCATCGGTCTTTTAGTGATGAGCACGGGCAAGGTGCCGGCGTTGAACAACATGAGTTCCATCGAGGTCGCGTTGTTTCATATTGTCGGGGTCGGTTCCATCGTGGCGGGCGGTTGGTTGAGCATGAACTTGAAGAAAATCTATTCGGAATGGAAAACCGTGATCTGGATGGGCCTGGTATGGTCGTTGGGCTTGTCCTTCTATTTTTATATGCCGCTTTCCGGCATGACGGATCCGCCGATGCAATGGGGTTATCCGCGCACGGTCGAGGGATTTTTCCACGCGTTAAGCCGCGGCCAATATGAAACCGCCCACGGCACCAACATTTTCTCCGACCCAAAACGTTTTTTATTCCAGCTTTGGTATATCATGGAAGGCCTGTCTGAATCCTTCAGTTGGGTTTATGTGTTCGTCGGCGTGCTGCCATTTTTCTTCCTGACAAAAATGCTGAAGCGCGAACGCTCCTGGATCATCGGACTGGTTTCCATTTTCTTCTGCCTGTCCGTCTTGCTGGTGATTCTGCTCGACGTGTCGCCGGACCGTTCCTCGTCCGACCTGAACAAAGTTTTCTTCACCGCCTCGCACGCGCTGTTTGCGCTGATGATCGGTTACGGCCTGACCTTGTTGGCGGCTTATGCGGCAACGCATTATCAAAAATTCCGCCGCTGGGGTTTGCTGGGCGGCACGGTGGCGGTGGTGCTGGCGGTATATTGTCTCGTGGACGCAGCAGGAAAACTTTACTTCGGCCCCGCCGGCCAGATCAGTCTTTCGCAACTGCCACACTACATCGCGCAAGCCTTTGACAAAGACCAATATGGCCTGCCCGTGTTTGCAAATCTGATTCTGGTCGCCATCCCGCTGGTTTTCATTGTCGCATTGCTGGCTTATCGCAAGCGCGGGCCGGTGCTGATTCTGCTCGTTCTGTTCGCCATCATGCCGGTCTATTCCGGCATGTCGCACTGGTATAAAAGCGAGCAGCGCAACCACTGGTTCGGCTACTGGTTCGGCCACGA
>DMQW01000131.1:7141-7365 GCA_003455565.1 Limisphaerales bacterium | reverse complement strand
CCCAAAATCTGCGTGAGGAATTGCGGCTGCGTGCAAAAGTTTTCGGTTTTCAGTCCGGCATCTTCGCCGGTTTTTTGAATGGCGGAGAAATTGACGTGCGCGGTCAAATCCTGTTCGCCGACGTTGGCCAGCAGATCGTCACTGACGTGATGGCGGTGATACGCGCGGAGCGTGCCGCGCGTGCGGCCGGGCGAAAAAATTTCGGCGGTGGTGTGGCCGTAATC
>DMQW01000131.1:0-6987 GCA_003455565.1 Limisphaerales bacterium | reverse complement strand
GCCAGAAGATCGTCGCTGACGTGATGCCGAAAATAGGCGCGCAAAGTTCCGCGGGTGCGTCCGGGCGAAAAGATTTCGTCGGCGGTGTGGCCGTAATCAATCGCGAGCAGCCTGCCGTGCGCCAGAATGCCGGCGGCTTCACGCCACCAGTTTTCGGCGGCGGGCGAGGTTTCGATGGTGTAACCGTCGGGCAAAACTTCCAAGAGCGACGATGGAAGTTGGAAGATGGAAGATGGCAAACCGGATTCGGACTTCTGGATTTTCGTCCAGATGAATTTCTCGCCGGCAACGGTAACGCCCCACTCGAACCATGTTTTATTTTTCGCATCCCAGCCGTAGCGGTGGACGGGCATGGCGTCTAAAAGTTCGTTGCTGAAAATGATTCCGTGAACATTTTTTGGTTTGGGCTCGACGGCGTCCCGCCCCGCCATTTCCGACCAGCCCGAAGACCAGCGAACGTGCGGCGCAAATAATTTCAGCATTTCGTTTTGCCACGCCTGCCGGGGCGCGGAGGGTTCGAGGATGATGTATTCGATTCGCGCGAAAAGTTCCGGGCGTTGAAGTTTCAGCCAGCCTAAAATGTCCGCCACCAGTTTTCCATCATGCGCGCCGGCTTCGACAATTTTGAATTTTGAGTTTTGAGTTTTGAATCCTCCGAGCCATTGGGCGAATTGAAACGCGAGCAGTTGCCCGAAGAGTTCGCCGGTGCTGACGCTGGTGATAAAGTCGCCGGCGCGGCCGACATTGTCCTTGTTCGTTTCGTAGTAGCCAGTTTCGGGACAGTAAAGGGCGAGTTCCATGAAACGCGCAAAGGTAATGACGCGATTTTTTCCAATTTCTTCGCGGATGATTTCAGTCGGCATTTTCATTGCTTGCAGAGCGGCATGGCTTTGGCTAGTGTCGCCTCAACCGCGAGGGTTTATGGCTAAAATTGACGCATTTTTCAACCTGATGTTCGAACAGAAGGCTTCCGACCTTCACATGGCCTCCGGCAACCCGCCGGTGATGCGCATCAACGGCGAACTGCAACGCGTGGATTATCCGCCGCTGGAAAGCGACGCGCTCAAGGCGATGCTCTACGAAATCGCGCCAGACTACAAAATCAAAGTGTTCGAGGAAACGGGCGACGTGGACTTCGGCTACGAGATTCCGAACATTTCGCGCTTTCGCGTGAATTTTTTCAACCAGAAGAACGGCGTGTCGGCGGTGTTCCGCCAGATTCCGAGCCGCGTGCTTTCGTTCGAGGATTTTGAGAAGCTGGATGCGCCGCTGCCGCCAGTGTTCAAAAAATTTGCCATGCTGCATCGGGGGCTGGTGGTTGTGACAGGGCCGACGGGTTCCGGCAAATCCACGACGCTGGCGGCGATCGTGGATTACTGCAATCGCAACCGCAAAGACCACATCATCACGATTGAAGACCCGATTGAGTTCGTCCACGAAAGTAAAAGCTGTCTGGTGAGCCACCGCGAAGTTGGGATCCATACGAAGTCGTTCGCCTCGGCGTTGCGCGGCGCGCTGCGCGAAGACCCGGACATCATTCTCGTCGGTGAAATGCGCGATCTGGAAACGATTGAACTGGCGATCACGGCGGCGGCGACGGGCCATCTGGTCTTCGGCACGCTGCACACGCAGAGCGCGGCCAAGACGGTGGATCGTATCATTGACGTTTTTCCGGCGGACCAGCAGAACAAAATCCGCCAGACGCTTTCGGAAGCGTTGAAAGGCGTCGTGGCGCAGACGTTGTTCAAGCGTTCGGATAAAAAAGGCCGCGTGGCGGCATTTGAAATTCTGGTGTTCAACACCGCCGTGGCCAACCTCGTGCGCGAAGGCAAGACGCACCAGATTCAAGGCATGATCCAGGTCGGCAAGAAATACGGCAACCAGCAGCTCGACGATCACATCATGGAACACGTCCGCATGAAACGGATCACGCCGGAAGACGCCTACGACAAAGCGGCGGACAAAAAAAAATTCCGGCCGCTGCTCGCGCATCCGCCGGAGGACGACGAAGCTATTTAATTTTTTATGCGCCGACCGGAACTAGACCAGATTCTGACGACGATGCTGGCTTCGCAGCCGGAAGTCTCGGATCTGCTTTTCACCACCGACCGTCCGCCGCAAGTGGAGTCTTACGGCGAACTCAAGCCGGTGGTTTTCGATCCGCCCATTGAAAAACTGACGCCATTCCAGAACGAAACCATCGCGCTCAATATCGTCGGCGACAATCTCTGGCAGATTGAAGATTTGATCCGGCACGGTTCGTGCGATGCTTCTTACGCGCTGTATGACAAGGCGCGTTTCCGCGTGAATGTTTTTTCGCAGCGCGGAAATTATTCCACCGTCTGCCGCCAGTTGAGCACGGAGATTCCCACTCTGGAAAAACTCAAGTTCCCGGACATTCTGAAGCAGCTTCCGCGCGAAAAAACCGGGTTGATTCTCGTCACCGGCGCGACCGGCTCCGGCAAATCCACCACGCTGGCGGCAATTCTGGATGAAATCAACCACAGCAAGGCCGCGCACATCGTGACGCTGGAAGACCCGGTGGAATTTTTGCACAAGCACCAGATGTCCACGTTCAACCAGCGTGAACTCGGCGTTGATTTTGATTCCTACGCGAACGGCCTGCGCGCCGCCTTGCGGCAGGCGCCGAAGGTCATTCTCGTCGGCGAAATGCGCGATCGCGACACGGTAAAAATTGCATTGAGCGCCGCGGAAACCGGCCATCTGGTTTTAAGCACGCTGCACACCGTCAACGCTGGCGAAACGATCAACCGTATCCTCGGCATGTTTGAGCCGGACGAACAGGAACAGTTGCGCACGCGGCTTTCTGATTCGCTCCGCTGGGTCGTCAGCCAGCGGCTCGCGCCGAAAATTGGCGGCGGCCGGCAGGCGCTCCTTGAAATCATGGGTTCCAATCTGCGCATCCAGGAAACCATCCGGCTCGGCGAGAGCGAAGGCAAAACTTTTTACGAAATCATTGATGCCAGCTACACGTTCGGCTGGCGCACCTTTGATCAGGCGTGCCTCGACGCCTTCGAGCAGGGCCTCATCACCGAAGACACCGCCACGCTTTACTGCACCAAGCGCAGTGTGGTTTCCCGCAGCATTGACAACCTGAAAAAAGCGCGCGGCGAAGTGACTTCCTCGGTCAGCTCCCTCCGCATGAAACCCGGCGGAAAAACCGGCGGGCCGGAAGCGTCACCGGGCATTAAATTCAAATGAACCAGAACTTTGATTTCGTCGGCAGCGAGGACAAACCCGCTTTGATCGCCTTTTCCACGCCCGAATGGTTGGAGGAGGCCAAAACCGCGTTGCAGGAACTCGGCTACAAAGTCCACACCGCCGCCACGCACAGCGATTTTCTGACACGCTTCGGCCAGGTGCGTTATCAGGTCGTGCTCGTCGAGGAACTTTTTTGCGCGAATGTTCCCGACGAAAATATCGCACTCAAATCGCTCCAGTCCATGCCCATGAGCCAGCGCCGGCACGCGACGGTGCTGCTGATTGGAAATGCGTTTCAAACCTTCGCGCCGATGGAAGCCTTCAAAAACAGCGTCCACGCCGTCATCAACAGCTCCGAGCTTTTCCTGCTCAAACAGCTTGTGGAAAAAGCCGCCGCCGACAACGACGCCTTCCTCCGCAGCTTCCGCGAAGTCCAAACCCGCGTCTTCGCCAGCGGCACCCGTCCCTGACCGTGACGCGCCTCCGCCCGACGCCCACACACAACCGCCGGGGCAAAAGCCACCGCCGCCCGACGAACGCTGACATTCAATCAAGCGCCATTTACAATTAAGCAATTGCCTCTGACAGTTGAGCAACGGACATTGACGCCCAAGCAATCGCCTTCGACCCGTCAACAATCGCCACTGACGGCCAGACAACCGGCATTTACCTTCAAACAATCGGGAATTACAGCCAAACAATCGCTGCAAACATTCAAGCAATGCCCGCAAACATTGGAGAAATCCACAGTTGCCGCCGCGCAACCGCCGCGCGCCGCCCGTCAATGGCCGGAAACAGCGGATTTCCTCACAAATCCGAATAATCTCCAATAAATGCCCTTGACGAATTTACCGCCAAGTCCAGATTCAAACCCACAAAGCCTATGAACTCACGCATACAAAACCAATTGAACATGGTCGGCGCGGGCATCACCGTCGCCAGCAGCACCGACTACAAACCCGTCTGAACCGGCAACCCGCCCGCCGATTTCGGCACGGACATGGCGCAACTGCAAACCAATTATGGCAGCATCACCGTCCTGGCCGCGCAGGCGGATGCGGCCACCGACGGTGGCGGCGACGCCAGCTCGGCGGCGGAAACCGCGCTGGAAAATGCCGCGTTAATCCTTGCCCGCGCGCTCGCGAATCATTTCAAGAAAAACGGCGACCTCGACAATCTCGGCAAGGTGGACGTGACCAAAACCGACATCGTGCGGCTGCGTAAGCAGGTGCTTTTGGACAAAGCCACGGCCATTCTCAATCTCGCCAGCACCGCCGTCAGCGACCCCGCCGCCGCCGGACGCGGCGTGACCGCCGCCCGCATTGCCACGCTCACCGCGGCCATCGCCGCCTTCGGCAAAGTGATGAACACGCCGCGCGGACAAATCGTCAACAAGAGCGCCTTGTTGCGCGAAGTGGAAACCGACACCGCCGCCCTCGTGCAACTGGCAACCAACATGGACGACCTCGCCTTGCAATTCGACGGCACGGACGCCGGCAAACGCTTCATTGAAGCCTGGAAACGCGCCCGCATCATCGTGGACACCGGCGGCGGCCACAGCGGCACACCGCCCACGCCGCCAACTCCGCCCACGACCCCGGGCAAATAAAATCAATTCCCGCAAACGCCAAGCGGCCTTCGGAAACGGAGGCCGCTTTTTTAATCGCACGAATTTTCAAGCGGACGGCGAACGATTCTCCTTCTCCGTGGGGAGAAGGCCGGGTTGAGGGAGGCCATGTCTCAAATCTATAATTTTCTCACTTCGCTGGACTGGTCGAAATCGTCCACAATTTTTTTACAAAACGTTTTCAACCGAGTAAAAATATCCTCACCGATAGGATTTTTTTCTACATCTTGAATAAATTCATTTACCAATTCAGTCATCACAGCGCTGCGTGAATCCCCCGGTCTGAATTTGATGTGTTTCCGACGGCGGCAAAAATCCCAAGTAGCTGGAAGTTTAACAGATGGTTTTCGCGTATGCAGAAATTCTTTCCCGTCTTTCATCGGAATCACTTTGAGTGAATCTCGAATAGGAACTCTCAAGCTGGCGTAACGAAAAACCAACTGTTGAATCTCTTGCTCAAGTTTCAAACTGTGGAAATACAAACACTTTTCGGCTGATTGAACTTGGAGCGCGTTTACTATCTCAACGTCTCGCTTGGAGATTTCCACTAGCCGATCACGACGGTTTCCAACCTTGTAAATTTTCTCATCATAAAAAAACAAACAGAGATTTGGACTTATCGGCAGCAAAAGCTGAAAACCGGATTTGGCAAATCCTGCAAAACTGAAATTGGGATTAACACCAACGCAAAACTGGTTTAGAACTACTGCTGGATTGTCGCTCGTAATAAAATGGCTTCCAATAGAAGATTGAAGCAGTTTGCATCGGAGTGTTTGCATATCCATGTAACTAAGACACGCCTGAAAAATCATAGACCCTGCCGTGTTCGTAAAATCGAACATTTCTTCAGTCACTTCTCCATCCGGGCAAGGGGGCAGTTCTCCGCGTTTTATCGCACCTTGAATGAGTTTAACCGCCATATAACGCGGGGTGACTTTTGCAGCTTCCATGGCTTTCCTTGTTCTCTTATGCAAAATGACCGCCATCATCTGAAGCGTGCCTAGTTCTTTATCGTCGAAACTCTTTTTATTGCAAACCTCTTTTAATACAGGAGCGATAACATCTTCATATGCGGTCAGCAGATCGTCCCATACCTTGCTTTTTCCGTAAAAATAATCCTCTTGGCACTGACCATCAATCGGATCAGATCCGATAAATCTAAATGGTTCGACAGTCGCTATGCCTATCTGCTTTGATTCATCAATGCAAAACGGCCGCAAATTATGACGTGGAACAAAATGTTCTGATTTACCCGACATAAGCTTTACGCCAACTTCCTCGCAATTTCCTCATCCAGAATTTCGCGCATGGTCAACGCGATGATGAAAACCGTGTCTCGCATGTGAATTATGGTTTGATGCAATCCTCCGTCACCAACTTTTTCGCGTCGGGATAATTCTTTGGCACGCCGGGGGCGGTGACGGGTTCGATTTGCTCGATGCCAAGAGTCATATCATTTCTCCCGCGTGCTTCTCTCGCGTGGTTCTGCGCTTTTGCGTTTCCGATGTTCTGGCTTCCTCGTCGGCGCGTTCAAGGTTCAAGGCCAGCAGCTTTTCCAGAATTTGCTCATCGGTCAAATCCGCCGGCCAGCCGTAGGCGGCGGCAACGGCGGCGTCCAGCGTCTTGTGCGCGAGATCGAGCCACGCCGGGCGTTCGTTGTAAAGGTTCGTGAGCATGCGCTTTTTCAAATCGGCGGCGCACTTGGCGTCTTTCGGTTCACGGCGCGGATAAACCACCGTGCCGACTTTGATTTTCTGCCGTTCTTTTGCTGGAATGTTGTCCTGCCCCGCAACGTCACTTCTTTGATGGTTGCCGGATCAATGTAGCGCGCCCAAACGCCGCCCGGCGTGCCGGAAAATTCCAGCGTGCGGATTTCCGTCCATTCCGGCGGATTAAGCCAGCCTTCGCGCAACTGGTTCAATTCTTTGGCGGCGGCGGCAATCGCGGCTTCCTGTGCGGGCGTCGCGCGCGGAAATGGAAATGTTTCAAAGCAAGTGTTCGGTGTGTAGCGCGGGCGGTCTTCTAGGCGTGTGCCAAGTGCCAATGCCCAAACTTCGTGAAATTGCGAATGAACAACGCCAAAGAAATAATCATCGCTGCGCGAAAACGTGAATGTTCCGGCGCGTTTTTGAATCAAT
>DMQW01000062.1 GCA_003455565.1 Limisphaerales bacterium | reverse complement strand
CCGACTGGAAACGGCTCACGATCTGCGACGTGCCGGGTCTCATCGAAGGCGCGCACCAAAACGTCGGCCTCGGCCACAAATTTCTCCGCCACATCAGGCGTTGCAAAATTCTCGTGCTGCTGCTCGACATGGCCGGCACGGACAACCGCGAGCCGTGGGACGATTACAAGCAACTGCTCAAGGAACTGGAACTTTACGATCCCACGATGCTCAACAAACCGCGCCTCGTCGTGGCGAACAAAATGGACGAAGCCATCGCCGAGGAAAAATTGAAGCAGTTCAAAAAGAAATTCCGCAAAGTGCCGGTGCTGCCCATCTCCGCCGCGTTTGATCAGGGCATGGATAAATTCAAGCAGACCATCCGCGAGGCCGTGGAAGAAGCGACAGAGTAATTTGCCTGGGGAGCGCAGCCGCCTCGGCTGCGGTTCGACGCGCCCTCGCGTCGAACACAAATCGAAATCAATCGTCGTCGCACAAGGCCAACGACGAGGCCATCGTTGGCGGCACGCGAGGCGCGTGCGCTCCCCAGACTAACTGATTTCCAGAAACCGCATCACGGTGTCGCCGTGCTTGAGCATTTTCGCCTCCGTCCACGGCGCGATAATTTCCAGCGTGTCGCGTTTCGTGTGGCCGAGCACCAATCTTCCGCCGGGCGCGATCAGCTTCGGCAGATTTTTGTCGTCAAGCAGTTGCTGCGCGAATGAAGTGGAACGGCGGTTCACATTTTTCTCTCCGTAAGGCGGATCGGCCAGAATCAAATCAAACTGCCGTCCGTTTTCCGCCAACTGGCTCATCACCGGAAAAACATCCTGCGTGCGGACTTCCAGAATTTCTCCGTAACCCGCCGCGCCCGCATTGCTGCGGATGAATTCCGCATGACGATGCGATTTCTCGACGCACATCACGGAAGCCGCACCGCGACTCAAACATTCCAGGCTCAACGCGCCGGAACCGGCAAACAATTCCAAAACCTTTGCGCCCACGACGCGTCCGCCGAGCGAATTGAACACCGCCTGCTTGACGAGATCAGGCGTCGGGCGAACGTCCAGTCCTTTGGGAACTTTCAGAATCCGCCGTGCTGCGTGGCCACCGGTGATGCGCATGAATTTTTACGGTAGGGACGAGCTTGCTGCTCGTCCCAAATATTTCGGGCTGCGCGGCAGCGCAGCCCTACCAGGTTATTGAAAAATCTCGGCGAAGAATTGTTGCATGTCCGCCCACGAACGCTTGTCGGCCCGTTCGTTGTAGGCTGCGCCTTTGGAATTGTCGTTGCCGGCCATCGGCTGCGTGAAACTATGAACCGCGCCGCCGTATTTGATTAATCGCCAGTCCACGTTGGCATCGCGCAATTCTTTTTCAAACGCGGCCAGATCTGCCGGCGTCTCAAACGGATCGTCCGCGCCGTGACATGCGAGGATTTTGCATTTTATGTTCCTGCCGTCGGCCGGCGTTGGCGAATCAAGGCCGCCGTGAAAACTGACAACACCGTTTAATTCTGCGCCGCTGCGGGCGAGTTCGATGACCGTCGTGCCGCCGAAACAATAGCCGATGGCCGCGATGCGCTTCGTATCTGCCAATTTATTTTTCTTCAGCACGTCGAGACCGGCGTTCACGCGGGCGCGCAAAAGCGTCCGGTCAGTTTTGTATTTGGTCGCTTCCACGCCCGCTTCCGTGGTGTTTTGCGGACGGATGCCTTTGCCGTAGATGTCCGCGCAGAAGGCGACATAACCGAACGACGCGAGCTGTTCGGCGCGATGCTTTTCGTAATCGGTCAGGCCGAGCCATTGATGCACAACGAGCACGCCGGGACGCGTGGCAGAAGTCGCGTTGTCATACGCCAGAAAACCTTCGAGCGTCGTGCCGCCTTGTTTGTATTCAATGGTTTGGGTCACAATTTTTGCCTGGACGGAAAATGCGCCCGCCAGCGCCAGAAAAACAGGAATTAATTTTTTCATAGTGCAGAATCAATAAACTGTCGCGGGCAAAAATGCCAGCGCGTTCAGCCGGACGGGACGAGAACCCCGAAACACACAAAATACGCGAACGAGAAATTATTTTCGCGTAGTTGGTGTATTTCGCGGTTTCAATCTTTTGGCACAGGGCTAAAATCCGGGCGTGCAAAAACTTGAACCGCCGGACTCGCATCTGCTCGCCGCCGCCATCGGCTGGCTGGGGCTGGGCTGCGCCGATGATGCGCGCGCGGAACTGGCAAAAATTTCTGCCAACAATCAAAAACATCCTGACGTGCTCGAAGTGCGCTGGACGATTTGCGCGCACGAACAGCAATGGAACGACGCGCTGGAAATCGCCTGCGCGGAACTTGTGACGGCGCCGGACGAATCCTCCGGCTGGCTGCATCGCGCGTATGCGTTGCGGCGCGTGAGCGACGGCGGCTTGTCGCAGGCGTGGGAGGCGTTGCTGCCCGCCGCGAAAAAATTTCCGGCGGAACCCATCATCGCCTACAACCTTTCGTGTTACGCGTGCCAGATGCAGAAGCTCGCCACCGCGCGGGAATGGCTGCACCGCGCGGTGGCGGCGGGCAAAAAAGAAGTCATCAAGCAGATGGCTCTGAACGACGATGATTTGAAATTGCTGTGGGCGGAGATCAAAGAACTGTGATTTGAAAAAAGCGAAAACCATTTTATCCGTGTCCAGCCTGCGCATCGAACGCAGCGGGACGGTGATTCTTGATGACGTGAACTGGCGTGTGCAGCGCGGTGAACATTGGGTGATTCTCGGCGCGAACGGTTCGGGAAAAACTTCGTTGTTGAGCGCGCTCACCGGTTATCTGATGCCGACGACGGGGGAAATTTCTTTGCTTGGACAAACTTATGGCGAATCTGACTGGCGCGAACTGCGGAAGAAAATTGGTCTCGTCAGCTCGTCCGTGCGGCATATGATGGCGGACGAGGAACCGGCGCTGGAGACCGTGGCGAGCGGAAAATATGCGATGATTGATTTCTGGGGACGCATGACGCGCACCGAAAAGACTCAAGCTCTGAAACTGCTGCGACAGGTCGAGTGCGCGAATCTAGCCGAGCGTCCGTGGTGCGTGCTTTCACAAGGCGAACGGCAGCGCGTGTTGATTGGCCGCGCGCTGATGGCCAAGCCGCGCGTGCTGATTCTTGATGAGCCGTGCGCGGGACTTGATCCGGCGGCGCGCGAACATTTTCTGCAATTTCTTCAGCAGCTCGGCTCGCAGAAAAATTCTCCGACGCTGGTGCTGGTGACGCATCACGTCGAGGAAATCATGCCGGTGTTTTCGCACCTGCTGGTTTTGAAAAGCGGTCGCGTGCTGGCGGCGGGAGAAAAAGCGGACGTGCTGAATTCTAAAAATCTTTCCAATGCGTTTGGAACGTGGATGCAATTGCAGCGGACGGGAAATCGTTACGCGCTAAAGGTCACGATGAAAGCGCGGGCGATGATGTGAAAGGCTTCGTTAACCGCGCGCAGACCGTTGAAAAGTCCGTGCGAACCGTCCATCGGCGAAAGTCAGCCGGTGGTGGGCGAAAATAAATCCACCGTTGGCGGCTGACAGCGGAACATCGGCGCGCGTCATTTCCCGAAAAACGAGTGCGAACCCGTCGTGGGCGGGCGTCAGCCTATGAAAAGCGCGTGTCAACCGCCCGTTGGAATATGCGAGCCGATGGTTGGGCGGTGTAAAACGTCCGTTGGAACGTGTCAGCCGATGAAAACCTAGTGTAAAACTATCTGAAAATAAGCGATTTGCATCAAAATTGGGTCGTGCTTCAATAAACTAACTCTTGGGCGTTGAGTGGGGTAGCCATCGTCGTTAAATTGCCAGCGGCTGCGGGCAGCACACTACGGCATTTTCAATTCGCGCGTGCCGTCTAAACCTTCAATGGAAATGACAACTGATGATTCGCGGATTTCAAGACAATGAACCGTGACACGTTTTTCGCCGATTTTCAAAGCGGTCTGGTCGCCTTTTTCAAACGTCCGGTTGTTAATGATGGCGAAACGATGGTCGGGCGTGCCACTGATGCCGGCAAGTTTGATTTTCTGAACCCAGACGGGTTCCGGCAGATCGGATTTCTGCGGTTGGTGCGGGACAAACGCAGCGACACGGTTGCGCGCTTCCGCAATTTGAGCCGCATTCATTTTCAGAATCGTCGCGTCTCGGGTGGAACGCCCTGAAATAGTGGCGACATCAATCATCGAGCCTTCGGCGGACAACTCCCCCCATTTATAGGCTTCCACCAAATCCTGCTTCACCAGTTTTCCATCAAGACAAATATCCGCGAGATTGGCCTGACCTTGCTTGTCACCCTGATTGGCAGCAAGGATGATCCATTTGACCGCCTCGTCGGCAATGGCTGCACGGGCATCGGGCTTAAGGCCGAAACTCGTGCGGCTGCGCATGAGCAACATATTGCCAAGCCGCCCTTGTGCGTGGGCATAACCTTGCCCGGCCGCTTTGCGATACCAAACTTCCGCCTGTGCCGAGTCCATCCGCATGATGTAATTTTCGGCCAACTTGTCTTGAGCGACCGGGTCGCCTGCGTCGGCGGCAATTTTAATTTGTGCCAGAGCCGGCGCGGTCGGTTGGGCAAAAGCACAAGCAGCCGCAAAAGAAAGAATGATGATTAATTTTTTCATTTTCGCGATTTTTGACCATCAAACACTCATTCTTTTGGGGGCGAAGTCAAGCGCATTGGTAGATGCCGAATTGGTTAGGCTAGCGCCAGCCACATTGAACGCGACCCGCAACGGAATAATTCGCAGCCGACCCCGGCTCCGATGCCGACTCCGCCAAAATAATCAGCCGGCGATTTTTTTTTATTTCACAAGCCGCATTCGTTTGAGTGCGGCTTTTTTTGTTTCATCGAATCCAGACATTAGACTTTTGCTCGCATAGCCCTTCGCTACACTGCTCCTCATGTATCGGACGCAGGATTTACACGTTAAAGAAATCATCCGGCTGCTCTCGCCGCGCGAACTCAAGGCGTTGACACCGACGACGGAAGCGGTGAACGCCACGGTTGCGCAGGCGCGTGAACGGGTCGTCCGCATTTTGAACCAGCAAGACCCGCGCCTGCTCGTGGTCATCGGGCCGTGCTCGATTCACAATGAAAAAAGCGCGCTGGAATATGCGACGCGGCTGAATGCGCTGCGCCAGGAATTTTCCGACCGGATGGAAATTGTCATGCGCGTCTATTTTGAAAAGCCGCGCACGACCATCGGCTGGAAAGGATTGATCAACGACCCGCACCTCGACGGTTCGCAGGACATCGAGACGGGCTTGAAAATCGCGCGCCGGCTGTTGCTGCAAATCAACGGCCTCGGTCTGCCGGCGGCGACGGAATTTCTCGACCCGATTGTGCCGCAATATATCGCGGATTTAATTACCTGGGCGGCGATTGGCGCGCGCACGACGGAATCGCAGACGCATCGCGAAATGGCGAGCGGACTTTCCATGCCGGTCGGCTTGAAGAACAGCACAGACGGCAGCCTGCAGGTGGCGATTGACGCGATGGGCGCGACGCGGAATCCGCATAGTTTTCTGGGCGTGAACGAAGAGGGCGCGACGGCCATCGTCCGCACTTCCGGCAATCCGCACGCGCACGTCGTGTTGCGCGGCGGCCGGGCGATGACGAATTACGACGCCGCCAGCATCCGCACGGCGGAGGAACAATTGGCTTCGGAAAAGTTGCCGCCGATTTTGATGGTGGATTGCAGCCACGCGAATTCGTCCAAGCAGTTTGCCAAGCAGGAAGACGTGTGGCACAGCGTCATCGAACAGCGCGTGGGCGGCACGAAATCGCTCATCGGCATGATGGTCGAAAGCCATTTGAGCGAGGGCAACCAGCCGATTCCGAAAAATCCGGCGGAACTGCGTTACGGCGTTTCCATCACCGATTCGTGCATCGGCTGGGAAACCACGGAGCGGATGTTGCGCTGGGGTTACGAGACGCTAAAGAAATAGCCGGCGAAAATCAAACGGCCATCAGCAGTTTTAACGCTGAACCACCGATCAAATTACACAACCTGCAACCGATCTTTCTCAATCACATTTCCGATTACGAACCAGTGAAAGCCTGAAGGCTCTTAGTGCAACGGCGCGCTGCTCGGCAACGGCGCGCTGAAATCGTGTTCCCGCTTGATTTTTCTGACGGCGAAAGTCATCCAGACAATCGCCAGCACGATAGCCAGCAGCACCGCCGCCAGCGCAAACCACGGCCACTTGTAATTTGGTTTCGGAAGATTTTCGGCGGGTTCGTTCATCGCGGTTTGATGGTCGCACAAGTCAAGCTGGCGGAAAAATAATTTCACATTCTTCGCGCGACATTTTTCAATCCGTCAAAACTCGACCGCGCGGATTATTCGTTTAAGTTGTCCGCCAGATTTCATGCACGAAACCGAATCCCAGGAAGATTTGTCGCCGCCGCCGCCGGGCCGCACGCCGGATGACCATCCCTACGCGGTGTTCCGCAACGCGAACTACGCGCGCTACCTCGTCGCGCGCTTCATCGCGTCATTCGGCATGCAGATGCTCGTCGCGGCGGTGGACTGGGAGCTTTACAAGCGCACCGGCTCGGCGCTCGCGCTCGGCTACGTCGGCCTGGCGCTGATGATTCCAATGATTCTTTGCACGCTGCCGTCCGGTCATGTCGCCGACCGGTTCAACCGTAAAAAAATTATTCTCGTCACCACGCTCGTGCTCGGCCTGGCCAGCCTCGGCCTCACGCTGGTCTCGACCCTGACGGCGCCGCAGGATCCGCTATTCAAGATTTACGTCTATGCCTTGCTCGTCGTTATCGGCTTGGCACGGACCTTTTTGTGGCCGGCCAGCGCGGCGTTCGTGACCAGCCTCGTGCCACGCGGACAACTCGCCCGCGCCATCACCTTCAACAGCGGCGCGTTCCAGCTCTCCTCCGTCCTCGGCCCGGGCGTGGGCGGCGTCCTCATCTGGCTCACCCACGGCGCGTGGGTGATTTATGCCCTCAACGCGGTGGCGGCGGTGGTCTGCTTTTTTCTCGTCGCCGGCGTCCGGCACGAGCACAAGATTGCCGCGCGCGAACCGATGACCATCAAGAACCTCATCACCGGGTTCGGGTTCGTGTTTGCGAACAAAATCATTCTCGGCACGCTCACGCTGGACATGTTTGCCGTGCTGCTGGGCGGCTCGGTTTCGCTGCTGCCGATTTTTGCGAAGGAAATTCTGCACAGCGGACTCGGCGGGCTGCACACCACTGCCGACGGCCTGGATTTTGGTCTGCTGCGCGCGGCCACGCCGATTGGCGCGATCATCTGCGTGTTCATCATCGCGCACCGGCCGCCGCTGCAAAAGGCCGGCCGCGCCATGCTCTGGTGCGTGGCAATTTTCGGCGTGGCAACCATTCTGTTCGGCCTGGTCAACGCGCAGTGCCTCGGCCGGTTTCTCGCCGCGCCGGACGCGTTGTGGTTCTGGCTCGCGTTCGGGCTGCTGGCCTTGAGCGGCGCGGTGGACAACGTGAGCGTGGTGGTGCGCGCGACGCTGGTGCAGATTTTGACGCCGGACGAAAAGCGCGGGCGCGTCTCGGCGGCGAACAGCCTGTTCATCGGCACGTCCAACGAGCTGGGCGGCTTCGAGTCCGGCTTCACCGCGCAGTTGTTCGGGCCGATGATGGCGAACTCCATTGCCACCGGGACGATTTTATCCACCGTCGGCGGCGGGTTCGGGACGGTGCTCGTGGTGCTGGCGGTGGCGTGGATCTGGCCGGAACTCCGGAAATACGGCAAGCTGGCGTGAACAAAAGCATCCGCAGATTGCGCGGATTTTCGCAGATGAAATGAAATGAAAATCTGCGGCATCGGCGTAATCTGCGGACAAAATGTCGCGAAGCGACGCGGAAATTAGCTGGCTACGAAGGCTGTTTTTCCAAATTTCGAGCAACCACTTCAACTTGACGCGGGCGGGCAGAGGTTTATTTTCGGCACATGAAAAGAATTTCGCTTTGGTTTTTGATCTTCACTTTTGCCGTGTGCGCCTCGCGCGGGCAGGACGCCGCCACGCAGCAGCAGTTGGACAAGTTGAGCGGGCAGATCAAAGATTTGACGGATACAGTCGAAGTTCAGCGCAAGCGCATTGACACACTGGAACGGGAAATCGGCGAGCTGCGCGACAAGGTCAACACGCCGCAGGTCAGCGACAGCGCGAGCCGCGAGGATTTGAAAGCGCTCGCGACGCAGGTGCAGGAGATTGACCGGAAACGGCAGGATGACCGCGAGCTGATTTTGAAGGAGATCGAGAAGCTCGGCAAAGTCGCCGCCGCCACGCCAGCCAGCCACAAGCCGAAGACCAACACGGATACGACCGCGACGGGCGGAGATAATTCCACCGCGCCGCCGGCCGGGCCGAAGAACGGTTATTACTACCCGGTCAAGGATGGCGACACGCTTTCATCCATCGCCAAGGCATATCGTGACAGCGATCAACACGTCAAAGTGACGACGGCGCAGATTCTGGCGGCGAATCCGGGTCTGGACGCGAACAAACTTTACGTCGGCAAGAAAATTTTCATTCCTGATCCGGCGGCGAAATAATTTTCAAGGTGGAAGCTTGAAGTGAATCAGCAGCATGGCGGCGGCGGCGAGGAGGCAATAAAAACCGAAAAATTTCCAGCGTCCGGCTTCGAGCCAGCGGGACAACCATTTCAGCGCCAGCAGGCCGGCAGCGAAGCTGAACACCATGCCGACGAGACCTGGCACAAACAGATGCAACGCGGAACCCTGGCCGCTCAATGCGTGCGCTTTGACGAGGCGAAGCGCTTCTTTGGCGATGATCGGCGGCGTCAAAACGACGGCCAGCGCAAAACTAAATTCTTCCAGTTTCTGTTTCGGCAGACCAAGAATCAGTCCCGTGGAAATAGTCGCGCCGGAACGCGAGAAGCCACGAAATGGCAGGCAAAGCCCCTGCACGATGCCGATCCAAATGGAATGTTGCGGCTGGATTTCCGAGTGGCGCGGCGATTTTCCTTCACGTAGTCCGGCGTAAATGATTAACCCGCCCACTGCGGCCAGCGCGCCGGCGATCAGCGGCAGGTTGGAAAACAAATTTTCAATTTCCGCGTGCGTCTCCCCGCGCATGAAAACTTTTTCGATGAGAATTTTCAGTCCGTAACCCACGATGCCGGTGCAGAAGGTCGCGCCGACGATCTGAATGGCGAACCATTGCACCTGTCCGGCGGAGGCAAAATAATCGCGCTTCCAGCCGCGCCAAAAATAAACCATCACGGCGAACATCGTGCCTGTGTGCAGCATGACGAGGAGCATCGTCATTTCCGGGCTGGAGGGATTCACGCCCATGAGTTTTTCCGCCGCGATGACGTGCGCAGAACTGGAAACGGGCAGCAGTTCGCACGCGCCCTGGATGAGCGCTAGAATCAGGATTTGAAAATAGCTCAACATGATTGCGAAGTCTGCCCGAAAAATTTCCAAATCACAACGCCGGTCGCCACCGCAAAATTATTTTTTGCCGCCCCAGAAGGTTTTGTTTTCTCCGGCGCGTTGCTTGACCTTGAGCTGGCCGAGGATGGCGTGCCAGCCGATGTAAATCTTGTGCCACTGCGATTCGAGGCTGCGCAGCGCGCCTTCGTTCATCTCGGCGAGATAGCGCAGCGACGGGGCGTTGCCGATGAGCGCGTGGATTTCCTCGCGCGTGGGCGCGGCGACTTCGACGGCGGCAAAAATCAATTCCAGTTCCTGCACGATGATGCTTTTGATTTCGAGAAAGTTATTTTCATCCGCCGGGCCGAATTTTTTGGCGTGGGCGATGGTGATGAAATGGTTGAACTGTTTCCAGCATTCGATGTGCGTCTCGATCTGGGTGACGAGCTGGTTGATTTCCTTGGGCGTCATAGGCGTGAGATGGTTGGCGTGGGTGACAAAGCGGTTTGCGGGAACAGGAAAATGATCGCGCCGCCGCGCAGTTCGCGGGCGGTGATGCGCAGGCTGCCGAAATGCAGGCTGACTTCGGCGAGCGGCATCTGGGCGACCCGCGCTTCACTGAACAGCGCCAGCACGTCGCGCCCGACGTCCTGCAATAATTTTTTAGGATACGCGGAGGACACGGTCGAGGTGACGACCTGACCGTCGCGGTTCACCGTGATGGTGCCGGCGGGCAATTGCTGGACGGCGGCATGACGGCCGGCAAATATTTTTTTTAAGAATCCCATGACGCAACGAGTTTACGGCTTTTTTCAGGCAAATTTTCAGTGACCTCCGTCGGCCAGCCGATCAAAAACGCGCGGTCGCCGTGTGCTAACATCAGCACCTGACGTTCCTGATTGTGACCGGTGACGTGCAGGAGCGGGCCGGCTTCGAGACGGTCGCCGAGGCGGCGGGCGATCTCGGCGGTGTGGCGCGTCCACTGGCTAAATGCCGCGACACTTTGCGTGCCGAGCGCTTCAGGCTCGCCCTGGCCTTCGGGCGGCACGGCGACGACAAAGTCCGCGCCTTCGCGGGTGAGCTGGGATAATTTCCACATCGTCTTGCGATGGCTGGCGCTTTCAACCAAATCGGGTTCTTCGCTGGGATTGATGGCCTCGTCCATGTTTTGCGCGGATTCAAGGAGCAGGGCGTTGATGGGTTTTTGAATCGTGCGCTCGCGTTCGGGTTCAGCCGGAAGATTTTCAAACGTGCCGGTTTTCCACGCCAGCGCCCGTTGAAAGGCGGCTTCGCCGCGCGCGCCTTCGGTTTCGGCGTCAATCAATTCGCCGTCCTGAATCCATAATTTCGCCACGAGCGGCCCGCGCGTGATGCGCAAGACGGTCGAGCTGCGCGAGAGGCATTCCATCTGGATGATGTCCATCAAACTTTTGCTCTGGATGCCCCGGAAGCCGACATCCTGATCGCGGCCGAGCAAGGATTCGAGACATTCGGTGAACAGTTTTGAGTTGCGCTGCATCTCGGTCTTGAGCCAGAACAAATCCACGCCGAGCGCGTAGGCACGGGAGCGATAACTCTCGTCTTCCAGCCCGCTCAAGACGATGGTGCGGACATCGGGAAACTGCCGCCGGACGATGGCAAGCATTTGCAGACCGTCAATGCGCGGCATTTTCAGATCGCAGATCAGGAGCCGCACGGATTCGGTTTCGAGCAATGCCAGCGCGCGTTTGGCGGTGTTGGCGGTGAGGATTTCCGGACGGCTCGGCACAGCGGTGAGCAGGTCGCGGCACAGCGCAAGCCAGTCCGAATCATCATCGAGAACCAAAATTTTATGACGTTTGTCCATTCCGATTGCTGCTAACCGCTAACTCTGTTTGCACCCAAACTCAAGCGTGAAAGCGCCGACGGCATTTTATCAGCAACCGGCGTTCCCGCCAGAAACGCGGTTGAGTGCCGCAAATGGGACAGATTATTGAATCGCCAGTCCCATGACTGGACAAAACGGGCGGCCATTTTAATCAGGATACAACAAAATGAGATGATGGCGCAGATGTTGCTAAAACTTGCTTGTGCGGCCATGATGGCAGCACAAAAAATCACAACCAAGTCATGGCAACATCGGTGAAATCAAAATTGATAGGCCTGCTTCGAAGTCTGCTGCGACAGTTCGAAGGTGATGAGATCCCGCGACCGGCGGCTGCGGCAGCCCCTGGGACGGTGGCGTCCGGTGCCCAGGCTGCCAACTCTTCCTCGCCAAAAAACATGGCATCCGCAAATGAAATTGAATTGCCCCTGGGATCGATTGTCACGGCCTTGCCGATGGATTTGCGGGCGAAACTGATATCCGTGCCGGCACCGGAAGCAACCATCCGGCTGCCAGTGGAGTTGGTGATGAGCCAGCTTGCGTTTGGCGCGGTGAAAATTTCCTTCGGCGAACTTCGCCAGTTCGCGCCCGAAATTTTTACCATCACCGGCGGCGAACTCGACAAGCAGCCGGTCAGTTTGCCGCTCGGCGAAATTCTTGCGCGGCTGAATCCGGCGCTGCTCGCCCGCCGCCAGACTAAAAAAGTTGAAGTCGCCGAGGAGCTTGCCGGACCGTTTGCCGGCCGCGGAACCGGTGTCACCTTTACCACGCAGCCGCTCAAGGCTCCCATCGCCATACCACCTCCGCTGCCAGCCCCGGCACCGCTGCCATCAATTGCCTTCACACCGCCGGCACCGCGTCAGGTTGCGCCGTCGCCAGCCGCGCCACCACCACCGATGCCGCCGCGCGTCACCATGCCATTCCCAACCAGTGCGCCGCTTTCGGTGCCGCCTGCCAGCCACGCCAGTGGTCCGGCGCTCCCGCCGAGCCGGCAGTTTTCGGAACCGGTGCCGCCGACGATTTTTGCCTCGCTCTCCGACCTTTCGGAAAACTGGCCGGAGGAATTGCGGAATGAAATTTCACGTTCACCGCTGGCCAACGCGAACGTGCTACTGACCGGCAACATCATCGAACCGGGACTCAAGCGCGGCCGCGTGGCGATGACGTGGAAACAACTGCGCACACTGGCGCAGCCGAGTTCTGCCACTTCGGCGAATGATAATTTGGAGCTGGAACTGCCGCTGAAAGTCATCGCGCCGCTTTTCCTGGCGGCAAAAAAGAATTTGCAGAAGGCCCAGCCGAAGGTTTCGGTCTCGCCGGAAATTCCCGATTTGTTTTTTGGTTTCCCGCAGCCGTCCGCGCCGCCCGTGCCGGTGGTGCCGGCGTTGCCCAGACCGCCGGAGCAGAAAAATGCGGACACAAATTATTATGTCAGGGGCGAAAAAGGTGAAACTCCGCAACCGAACGAAGCGGCCTTGCGGCGCGGCGAAAATTCACAGACAGATTTCTTGAACTGGCAGGCGCACCCGAAGGAAGTGGTGCTCCGCGCGGCGCAATTGCCGGGGGTGGCGGGCGCCATCGTCGCCTTGCCGGACGGTCTGCGCGTGGCCAGCCAGGTGCCGGCGGATTTGAACGCGGACATGTTGGCGGCGTTTTTGCCGCAGATTTTTGAGCGCGTGAACCAGAGCACCCGCGAACTGCGGATGGGCGCGCTGAACAATGTGAGTTTCACCGTGGGCAATGTGCCGTGGAATATTTTTCGCGTGAACTCGGTTTATTTCGCGGCGTTCGGACGGGCGGGCGAGGGATTGCCCTCGGCGCAACTGGCGAAGCTGGCGGCGGAAATTGACCGCAAAAAACAAAAATAAAATTTATGGCCATCATCAATCAAGCGACGAAAGAGTTGCAGGTAAAAATCGTCTATTACGGCCCGGCGATGGGCGGCAAGACGACGAACCTCGTGCAGGTTCACGACCATGTGCAGACGACGGCGGGCAACAAGGGCAAGCTCGTGTCGCTGGCGACGAGTTCGGACCGCACACTGTTTTTCGATTTTCTACCGATCGAGGCGATGACGATCAAAGGGTTCAAGACGAAGTTCCAGCTTTACACCGTGCCCGGCCAGGTGATTTACAACACGACGCGGCAACTCGTTTTGCGCGGCGTGGACGGCATCGTGTTTGTGGCGGATTCGCAATACGAAAAAATGCCGGAGAACGTGGAGAGCTTTCAGAACCTCGTGGAAAATTTGAACACGTTGAAACTGAACCTCGCGGAGATTCCGTATGTGCTGCAATACAACAAGCGCGACCTGCCGAATACGGCGCCGGTGGAATACATGGATTTTCTCCTAAACAACCGCGACGTGCAGGTGCCGGCGTTCGGCGCCTCCGCGCACAAGTGCGAAGGCGTGTTTGAAAGTCTGAACATGATCACGCGAATGCTGCTCCAGAAATTCATCAACCAGAGCGCTCCACAGGCTCAACCTCAACCCGCGTGACATGGCCACTCTGCCCCAACTCATTGAGGAGGACATCGAACGGCTGAATGCCGCGCTGGCTGAATTTCTCACGCAAGCCGACGCCACGGCGGCGCTGGTGATTGACAAAGGCGGATTCCTGATTGCGCATCAGGGCAGCGAGGAAAACCTGGATTTCACGACCATCGGCGCGCTGGCTTCCGGGGCGTTCATGGCCAACCAAACCATCGCGGGCCTGGTGAATGAAAACAATTTCGACAGTATCTACCAGCAGGGCGAGCAGGTCAGCATGGTGGTTTCCAACATTGATGAACATTGCCTGCTGTGCGTCATCTTCCCTTCGCAATCCGGCGTCGGCGCGGTGAAGTATTTTGCCGGTGTCGCCATCAGCCGCATCGCCGCGCAGCTCGCGGTCGCG
>DMQW01000199.1:23045-23224 GCA_003455565.1 Limisphaerales bacterium | reverse complement strand
GGCCATTTACGACGACCTCAAAGCCCGCTTCCCCGGCCATCCCCACACCACGCCCGTCAATCCTCCCGCCCCCGGCTCAAAGGCATAGGACCATTTTGCAACGATCGTTGGCATAACCCCCAACCAGTAGGGCCGCGCTGCGGCGCGGCCTTCCATGGCGGCGCAGCAACGCCGCCCTA
>DMQW01000199.1:14186-22741 GCA_003455565.1 Limisphaerales bacterium | reverse complement strand
CGGCGCAGCAACGCCGCCCTACCCATGAACCGATTGGCAATGGGATATTGGCATAAAACCATGGACTACGGCGACATGTCGCCGCTTTTCCAACGCGACATATCGCGTTGAACCCAAGCGCGAACGGGTTCGCGCCCGCCAAAGATGGCTACCAGCTCATTTTTGGATGATTTGTCTCAACTATCTATTAAACAGATGCTTGCAACATCGGATTCGCGCTGAAAGTGCTCGGACTCGACCCAAATAAGCTCGGAGCCGACCCAATTAAGTCCGGCCTCGAACCAAATAAGCTTGGAGCCGGCAAAACAAGGTCAAAGCCGAGGCAATTAAGCTCGAAGCCGAACAGAATCAGCCCGACTTCGAGCCAAATCAGTTCGGACTCGACCTGATTCAGGTCGGCTTCGTGCAAAACAGGAGTGCGCTCGAATCAAATAAGATCGAAGCCGGACAAAATGAGTTCGGACTCGAACCCAATCAGGCCGAACCCGGACAAATCAAGCCCGGCTGCGAGCCGGACAAGGTCGGACTCGACCTCATTCAAGCTGGTTTTCGGGTTCATTGGAACTGTCATGGTTGAAATCGGCGGGAGCGGAACCCCGGCCTGGCAGCGATGATGCCGGATAGGTGGTGGTGTATTTTAAGCATGGGCGAACGTCGTTGGAAAGATTTGAATTTGTAATTATCGTTATCAAGCTTGAGAATAAACAATGGAACCGGGCATTTTCGCTTCACCAAACCCGCCTTGGTCAGGCAATTAAAATCGCGTCAAAAATATGTATGCCATAACCAGCAGCCACAAAATCCAAAGCGCCGGGCTGACGGTTTTTCTTCTAATGTCCACGGGATTTGTTTCAGCGCAGACCGCCGCTTCGCCGTCCGGTCCCGGTTTATCCACGCTGCAACCGCCCGCCGCCGTCAGGCCGGAAGCGCCGCAAGCGCGGGGCGGGTTTGGGCGGCAGCAGCGCGGCGTCTATAAGGCGCAGATCATGCCGCACTGGTTTGCCGGCGCGAACGGGGAGACCAACCGGTTTTGGTATCGCAACGATCTGGCCGGCGGCGCGAAGGAATTCATTCTGGTGGACGCGGAAAAGGGAACCCGGCAGCCGGCGTTTGATCACGAGAAACTGGCCGCCGCGTTGTCGAAGGCCGCCGGTCAGGAATTCAAGGCGGACCAACTACCGTTCTCCGAAATTGAATTCGTCGAGGACGGCAAGGCGATCAAATTCGCGGCCGCCGGCAAGACCTGGCAATGCGATTTGAGTTCGTATGCCTGCGCTCCCGCCGTAAGTGCGATGGAGAATTCGCAAAGCCAGGGCCAAAACGAGGGCGGACGTCAGGGACGCGGTGGACGCGGATCCAGCCGCCGTTCTCCGGACGGCAAATGGACCGCCACGGTCAGGAACGACAACGTCTATATTCGTTCCGAGGCGGACGGGAAGGAAATCCAATTGAGCCAGGACGGTGTGACAAACAACGCCTACCGCCTGCCGGAATGGTCTCCCGATTCACAAGCGCTCGTAGCCTGGCGCGTGGAGCCGGGCGACATTGGAGATGTTTACCTCATCCGCTCTTCGCCTCCGGGCGGCGGCCGGGCGAGACTCCAGACGCGCCCTTATGCCCAGGCCGGAGACAAGTTTCCCCATTATGAACTGAACGTTTTTGAAATTGCCGGCCACAAGCAGATCAAACCGGAAGTGGACCGGTTCGAGCACGAGTGGGAAACGCCGCAACTTCATTGGGAGAAGGACAACCTGCATTTTAACTACCAGCAGGAGGACCGCGGGCATCAGCGGTTGCGGCTCATTGAGGTGGACGACCGCAGCGGCGCGGTGCGCAACCTCGTGGATGAACGCACGAAGACTTTCATCTGGACCGCGCACATGGAAGGCCCGGAAGGCCTAGGCATTCGGCTTTTCAGTTATCTGGAAAACAGCGACGAAATCATTTATGCGTCCGAACGGGACGGCTGGCGACATCTCTATCTGGTTGACCCGAAGGCCGGCGGGATTACGAACCAAATCACCAAAGGCGATTGGGTGGTGCGCGGCATAAATTTCATTGACGAGGCGCGCCGCCAAATCTGGTTTCTGGCCAGCGGCATGAATCCGGGACAGGATCCTTACTTCCTCCAGTATTACCGCATTAATTTCGACGGCAGCGGATTGGTCGCGCTGACGGATGGGAATGGAAATCACACGGTGCAATTTTCACCGGATCGCAAATACCAGATTGACACTTACAGTCGCGTGGACATGGCACCGGTAAATGAACTCCGGCGTTGTTCGGATGGCGCGCTGGTCTGCAAGCTCGAGGAAGCCGACATCTCTGAACTGAAGACCACCGGCTGGAAACCGCCGGAGGTGTTCGTCGCCAAAGGCAGGGATGGCAAGACGGACATCTGGGGAAACATTTACCGGCCGCGCAACTTTGACCCGGCCAAAAAGTATCCCGTCCTGGAAGACATTTACGCCGGCCCGCAGGATTCTTATACGCCAAAATCGTTCAGCAGTTTTGATCGCTATAGCTGGTATAACGAGCACGGGTTCATTGTGGTGAAGCTGGATGGCATGGGCACTGCCAACCGCTCGAAGGCGTTCCACGACGTCTGCTGGCACAATCTCAAGGACGCCGGTTTTCCCGACCGCATCCTTTGGATCAAGGACGCCGCCGCAAAGTATCCTTACATGGACCTCGATCGGGTGGGCATCTTTGGCACTTCGTCCGGCGCCCAAAGCGCGGCCGGCGCGCTCTTGTTTCATCCGGAATTTTACAAGGTCGCCGTGGCCAACAGCGGCTGCCACGACAACCGCCTGGACAAAGCCTCCTGGAACGAGCAGTGGATGGGCTACCTGCCGCATGACAAACTCTGGAGCAACGACCCGGACAATTGGTATTCCCAATCCTCGAACATTGACAACGCCGCCAAACTCAAGGGCAAGCTGCTGCTGATCGTTGGCGAGTTGGATTCCAACGTTCCGCCGGAATCAACGCTGCGGTTTGTGGACGCGCTGATCAAGGCGAACAAGGACTTCGACATGCTGGAGGTCCCCGGCGCCAATCACGGCGCAGCCAGTTCGATCACGCAGCGTAAAACGCACGACTTTTTCCTGCGCAACCTGCTCCACGAGGAACCGCCGGACTACAATGCGTCTTCCACCGATAGCGGCTCGGATTGAAATGGAAAACCCATTGCGTCTTTGCCGAATGAAATCCAGACAAATCTCATCTTCCTCCAGGCTGGCTCTTAATGGCCGGGGTGCCCTACGGAGAAACGATTCACGCCGACCAGCCGAATCATGAATCGCAATCATTCTAACCGGATAATGAGAATTTGCCTGCTCCAACTGGCGTTCGCTGTTGGCGTGGCAGGGTCGCAGGCGGCAAACTATCCCGCGCCCGCGGCAGGTGATTACACTATTCATGATTTTCACTTCCGCGATGGAGAATCGTTGCCGGAAGTCCACATGCACTACCTCACCTTCGGCCAGCCACTGCGTGACGAGCATGGTGCCATCCGCAACGCCGTCCTGATTTTGCACGGCACGACCGGCAGCAGCGCCCAGTTTCTGCGCCCCGAATTCGCCGACGAACTTTACGGCAAAGGTCAACCGCTCGATGTAACGCGTTACTACCTCATCATCCCGGACAACCTCGGCCACGGTAAATCCAGCAAACCGAGCGACGGCCTGCATGCGCGGTTTCCGAAATATGGCTATCAAGACATGATTGAAGCGCAGTATCGCCTGCTGACCGAGGGGCTAAACGTGAATCATCTGCGGCTGGTCATGGGCACTTCGATGGGCGGAATGCACACGTGGCTGTGGGGCGAGGTCTATCCCGATTTCATGGACGCGCTCATGCCACTGGCGAGTTTGCCCACGCAGATTTCCGGCCGGAACCGCGACTGGCGGCGCGTCATCATCGATAGCATCCGCGACTCGCCGGACTGGCAGAAAGGTGATTATCAATCCCAGCCCTCCGGACTGCGCATAGCGGCGGAAATGCTTTATTTCATGGGCAGCAATCCGGTGTTGCGAATGAAGGAAACGCCCACGCTCAAGCAAAGCGATGAGACGCTGAATCATTACGTCGCCAACGTCATGACGAATCTCGACGCCAACGACGTGATGTATGCCTTCGCCGCGTCTGAAGATTATGATCCCGGCCCGGGACTGGAAGAAATCAAGGCACCGCTGCTGGCGATCAATTCCGCCGACGATTTAATCAATCCACCCGAACTGCACGTTCTCGAACGCGACATTAAACGCGTGAAGAATGGCAAGGCCATCGTAATTCCACTCAGTGATCAGACGGTGGGACATGGCAGCCATACCAAAGCGGTCCTTTGGAAGAAATATCTCGTGCGGCTTTTGAAAAAGACAGGACCGTGACGGACACAGAGCCAGTGAAAATGGATTTTAACAGAATGATTTATTACAGAATGAAGAAGATACTTTTGAAAATTATTCTGTCATCAATTCTTTCGTCTTTTCTCTTGAGAATTTTCTCCATCATCGCTTGCGCCGCACTTTTGCTCTCTTGCAAATCGGTTCAACATCCGCCAGCATCATCACTTCTCAATTCTGACGCGCCTGAAATGAATCGCCGCGCGCCGGAGCTTTTTGACGTTCGTCTTGAAACCACTAAAGGCGTCATCGTCATCGAAGTTCACCGCGATTGGTCGCCGCACGGCGCGGATCGTTTTTACAATCTGGTTCGCGCCGGCTATTATGATGATTCCCGTTTTTTCCGAGTCATCAAAGGACTCTGGGCGCAGTTCGGCATCAATGGTGATCCGACAATCTCCAACATCTGGCGTTCACGAACCATTCCCGACGATCCGCGCCGCGAATCAAACACGCGCGGCACCGTGGCCTTTGCCTTTGCCGTTCCAAATGGCCGCACGACACAGGTTTTCATCAATCTTAAAAATAATTCCGCAACACATGATCCAGAATCATTTGTGCCGTTCGGGGAAATTATTAAAGGAATGAACGTGGCGGACGCGCTGAACACGGAATACGGCGAGGCGGCGGGAAGCGGCATTCGCTCCGGCCAACAAGGGCCGCTCTTTGAAATGGGGAATGTCTGGCTTCAACAAAATTTTCCGCGTCTCAATTACATCACGCGCGCGACGATCATGGCAAAGGCCGGCTCGCGCATTCAGTTTGGCGGTGTTCCCGTTGAGTTGGCCATTGGCGAAGTGGGCCGGCGGACGCTGCGAATCCAACTGTTGCCGCTTGACGCGCAAGGGAAGCCAGTTCCACAAACGCCTTCCGATGTCCTCGTCCGATTTTCTACAAAAGAAAAACTTCGTGTGGGGGATCTGGCCGGCGAAAAAGAAATTCGCGTCGGGCAATTTCGGGTGATGATCAAGCCAGAGCCATTCACGGTGTCAATCCGCCGTGCGGATGGAACCATGGTGCAGGAATTGGTGTTCGACGACCGCGATGAAACCAATTCAATCTCATTCCGCACGGATGCGCCGGTGTTGGGGCTAGGCGAGGGCGCGGAGCAATTTGACCGGCGCGGCGTGAATTACCCGTTGGTCAACGGAGAGCGTTACCGGCTGGCGGAATTTGGCGCGCGGATTTTTTCGCCGTTTCTGATCGGCACGGAAGGCTGGGCGATGTTGGTGAGCGCGCCGTCCGGCAGTTTTGATTTGCGCAGCGAACGGGGCGTTTTCAATCCGCAAAGGCGGACGACGCCGGGCGCGGTGGATTTGTTCGTTATTGATTCAAAGGAACCGGCAGACGCGATGCGCGAATTTGTGCGGCTGACGGGCGCGCCGGTCATGCCGCCAAAATGGGCGCTCGGTTACATGCAGTCGCATCGCACGCTTTCGACGGAGGCGGATGTTCTCGCCGAGGCTAAAACGTTCCGTGAAAAAAATCTGCCGTGCGACGCTTTCATTTTTCTCGGCACGGGTTTTTGTCCGGCGGGCTGGAATCTCGGCCACGACTCATTCCAGTTAAACACGAATGTCTTTGTCCACGACGCGGCCACTGTAATCCAGGAGTTGCATACGAACCATTTGCACGTGGTGCTGCACGTCGTGCCGCTGCAGCGGGATTATCCAACGCTCCATGGTCAGATTCCGCCCGCGACGGGCGAGATGCTGGATGATCAGGACATCGGAGTTTATTGGGGACGACATCGTGAGCTGTTCGCCGACGGCGTGGACGGCTGGTGGCCGGACGAAGGCGACTGGCTCAATGTGCCGAGCGTGCTGGCGCGGCACCGGATGTATTACGACGGGCCGCTGGCTGACCGGCCAAATGTCCGTCCGTGGGATTTGCAGCGCAACGGCTATGCGGGCATCGCGCGTGACGGCGGCTGGGTGTGGTCCGGCGACATCAGTTCAAGCTGGAAAACGCTGGCGGCACAAGTCGCGGTGGGATTGAACTCTTCATTGAGCGTGTCACCGTTCTGGGGCACGGACATCGGAGGCTTTTTCCCAAGCCGGGACATGGAATACACCGGCGAACTTTACGCGCGCTGGTTTGAATTTGCCGCGTTCTGTCCATTGTTCCGCTCGCACGGCCGCACTTGGCATTTGCATGAGCCTTGGGGTTGGAACACGGGCGAAACCGGCCCGGTCGAATCGCGGCCAACTCCCGATCCATCCGAGTTGCACAATGCGGCGGTCGAGCCGATCTGCCAAAAATATCTCGATCTGCGTTATCAACTCATGCCTTATACTTACACCATCACCCGAGAGGCACATGACACCGGGATGCCGTTGATGCGCGCGTTGTGGCTGCAATATCCGGATGACCCGCAAGCCGTGAAACTTGGCGACGAATATCTATGGGGCCGCGACTTGCTCGTTGCGCCGGTGTTGGAAAAAGCCGCCAAGGCGCGTCGCGTCTATTTGCCGGCGGGAACCTGGTTTGACTGGTGGACGAATGAGAAACTGGCCGGCCCTCGCTGGATCGAGCGGACGGTGGATTTGGAAACGATGCCGATTTACGTGCGTGCTGGCGCCATAATTCCGCTCGACCCGGTCCGGCAATATACCGCGCAACCTGTGTCCGAACCGACAACGCTGCGTGTGTATCCCGGAGCGGACGGCACGTTTACTCTTTACGATGACGACGGCCAGAGTCTTGGCTATCTTCACGATGCGGATCCGACGATGGTTTGGATTCGTTTCCGCTGGGACGACAAAGCGCGACGGCTCACAATTGAGCCTGACCGACGAATGAAGAAATGGCACGGCGGCGCGCGAATTTACCAAGTGCAGCTCGTCGGTAGCGGCGCGGAACCCAAGCGGGTCGAATTCCGCAACGGTTCAGTGGCGGTGAAACTGTGACCGTAAAAATTATTATGAACACAAAGCTGCTCCAGAAAATCATCGTTCCAACGCTTACTTTGCTCACCGCCGTTTGCATCTCGGCGCAAAGTGCGCGCACCAATCGCCCGACGCTCGTCTTCCGCGACCGGGTCGAGCCGAACTGGTTCGCCAATACGAGCGGGCAGACCAACGAGTTTTGGTATCGCCTCGATCTCGCACAAAGCAACCGGGAATTCATTCTCGTCAACGCCGATCAGGGAACGCGGCAGCCGGCTTTCGATCAGGCGCACGTAGCCGCAGCCTTGACGAAACTCACCGGGCATGAAGTCAGCGCCGAACGTTTGCCGGTCGAATCGCTGGATTTTGCCCGCGATGGCAAATTGGTGACGCTGCACGGAACGGAAGGCGATTGGAAATTGGATTTGGCTTCTTATACGATCACTGCGGAAACGAACAACGCTGCGTCCGGCCCGCAATTGCCCGCCGGGCGCATTCCGCATCCGTCGCAAACCACCGGGCCGGCAACGGAAATTACTTTTGTGAACCAACTGCCGGCGCCGGTGGACCTGTTCTGGATTGATCCCGACGGAAAGCGCGTTGCTTACGGCAGTCTGACGAATGGTGAACGCCGGACCCAGCACACGTTCGCCGGTCACGTCTGGCTGGTCACTGGCCGCACGGGCACCGTCCTCGCCGTGTTCGAGGCGGAAGCGAAGTCCGGCATGGCAACCATCGGCGGGCGCGGCGGCTTTGGGCGAGGCCGGCGCGGCGGCGGTGGCGGTGGTGCGCTTGCCGCCACAGCAACCGGCACTTCACCCGATGGCAAATGGCAGGCGTTCGTCTATGGCAACAATCTTGACTTGCGCGACCTGAAAACCGGCAAGGAAACGCCGCTCACCTACGACGCGAACCCGAACAACACCTTCGCTCGCGACCAGGAATTCGAGCAGGCCATCAACATGCAATACGACGCGAGCAACCCGGCGACGCCGACGCCCGATATCTATTGGTCGCCCGATTCAAAACATCTCGTCGCCATGCGCCTGCAACCGGGCACGGAGCGCAAGGTCTATGAGGTTGAATCGTCACCGGAAGACCAGCTTCAGCCCAAGCTGACGTCTTATCCCTACCTCAAGCCCGGCGACCAGGTTCCCATCAGCAAGCCGCATTTGTTCGACATCGAAACGATGAAGGAAATTCCCGTCAGCGACACGCTCTTCGCCAACCCGTGGTCCATTTCCGACGTCCGCTGGGTCAC
>DMQW01000199.1:0-13956 GCA_003455565.1 Limisphaerales bacterium | reverse complement strand
GACGCCCGGAACGGCGAAGTCAATCCAATCGTGAATGAGGAGAGCAAGACGTTCATTGATTACTCCGGCAAATTTTTCTCTGAATATCTTGACGACACCGGCGAAATCATCTGGATGTCCGAGCGCGACGGATGGAATCACCTCTACCTTTACGACGCGAAAACCGGCGCCGCGAAAAATCAAATCACCAAAGGCGAATGGGTTGTGCACAACGTGGACTTTGTTGATAGAACCAACCGGCAGATTTGGTTTCAAGCCGGCGGCATCGTGCCGGGTCAGGACCCTTACTTCATTCAGATTTGCCGGGTGAACTTTGATGGCAGCGGATTGAAGGTTTTCAGCGATAGTGATGGCACGCACACGGTCCAGTTCTCGCCGGACCGGCGGTTTTTCATTGACACCTGGTCGCGGGTGGATTTGCCGCCCGTCAACGAATTGCGCCGCAGCGACGATGGCAAACTGGTCTGCAAACTTGAGGAAGCCGATGCCAGTGAATTGTATGCGACCGGCTGGAAACCGCCGGAACCATTTGTGGCGAAAGGGCGCGATGGTGTCACCGACATTTACGGCGTGATCTGGCGGCCCAAGAATTTTGACCTGGACAAAAAATATCCGGTCATCGAGAACATTTACGCCGGCCCACAGGATTCATTCGTGCCCAAGACGTTTGCCGCGCACTATACGCAGCAGGAGTTGTCAGATGACGGATTCATCGTCGTGCAAATGGACGGCATGGGCACGGCGAATCGCTCGAAGAAATTTCACGATGTTTGTTGGAAAAATCTCAAGGACGCCGGATTCCCGGATCGCGTTCTTTGGATTAAAGCCGCTGCGGCAAAGTATCCTTGCATGGATTTGACGCGCGTGGGCATTTACGGCACTTCGGCGGGCGGGCAGGACGCCTTGCGCGGCATTTTGGATTATCCGAATTTTTACAAGGTGTGCGTGGCCGACTCCGGCTGTTACGACAATCGCATGGACAAAATCTGGTGGAACGAACAATGGATGGGCTGGCCGGTGGATGACAGTTATGTGCGCAGTTCCTGCGTGGTGGACGTG
Source organism: Limisphaerales bacterium (assembly GCA_003455565.1). Lineage (GTDB taxonomy): Bacteria > Verrucomicrobiota > Verrucomicrobiia > Limisphaerales > UBA11358 > UBA11358. The sequence continues at coordinate 12,897 of DMQW01000199.1, read as the reverse complement.
CATAAATTGCAAGGCAAATTGTTTCTCATGGTCGGCGAAATGGATCAAAACGTGGATCCGTCAAGCACGATGCAAGTCGTCAACGCGCTGATCAAAGCGGACAAGGATTTCGATTTGCTCGACATGCCCGGTGCCGGCCACGGCGTGGCGCGAACGCCTTACGGCTGGCGTCGTTTGCAGGAATTTTTCGTCCAGAATCTCTTCGTCCCGGACGCCGGGAAATTGGATTCCCACAATGTTTTGTCCGCGCGAAGCGGCAAATTTTCAATTCAACCCTGACACGACAAATTATAAAGTTATGAGCAAAATAACATGGATGACAATCATCGGCGCGTTCAGCATTTTGACGGCGACAGCACCGGCTTTCGCCCAGCAAACGGCGGACGATAAATTAAACTCATTTTTCAAAAATTATCTGGAGGAATATTTCCGGCAACAGCCGCTCCAGGCAACCAGCCTGGGCGATCATCGCTTTGACGATCAGCTTGACGACATTTCGCAGAAAGCCCGCGACGGCTGGCTGACGCGCGCGCGCGGGACGCTGAAGGAACTGACGCGGCAGGTGGATTACAAAAAACTGTCGCGCGACGGCCAGATTGATTTTGAAATTTTCCAGCACAATTTGCAGACGCAAATCTGGGAGGCGGAGAACTTGCATCCATTTGAAGAAGATCCGCGCACTTATGGCAGTTACCTCAACGACAGCGTCTATTTGCTTCTCACCCATTCCACGCTGCCGGAGGAAACCAACATCGCCAACTGCATCGCCCGCATGGCGCAGATGCCGCGCATCGTGGCCGAGGCGGAAAAGACGTTGACGCATCCGCCCAAGCCGATTTTGGAAACGGCCATTCTCCAGAATCGCGGCTCCATTGACTTTTATGAAAAGGAAATTTTTCAGCTTGCCGGCAACACGTCGCAACTCGACAAGCTGAAAGCCGCCGCGTCGCAAGTCACCGCGCTGTTGAAGAATTACCAAAAATTTCTCGAAGGTCCGCTGATGGCGCGCGCCACCGGCAACTGGCGGCTGGGCAAAAAGAAGTTCGACAAAAAATTTGAGCTGGAGACCGACGCGGGCATCACCGCCGAACAAAATATGACGGACGCCAAAACGGAATTCACCAGCATCCGGCGCGACATGTATGTCGTCGTGCGCCAGCTTTGGTGCCAGTATTTTCCGCAAAAACCGTTGCCGCCGGACGACGCGCAAGGCGAGCGCGAAACCATCACGAAAGTCATTGATGCGGTTAATCAAAATCACGGCAAACCGGAGGATTTGGTGAATGACGTGCGCGCGACCGTCGAGCGCATCAAGGATTTCATCCGCAAAAAAAAATATGTCCGGCTGCCCGATCCTGACCGTTGCGAGGTGATTGAGATGCCGGAGTTCCGGCGCGGAAATTCACTCGCCTATCTCGACAACGCCCCGCCGCTGGACCCGAACGCCCACAGTTATTACGCCATCAGCCCGCCGCCGGCGGACTGGTCGCCGCAACGCGTGGAAAGTTTCCTGGAGGAATACAATCATTACATGCTGCAAATCCTGACCCTTCACGAGGCGTATCCCGGACATTATGTGCAACTGGAGTTTGCCAACCACGCGCGCTCGCTGATCCGGCGGGTGTATCAGTCGGGCGTCTATGTTGAAGGCTGGGCGGTCTATGGCGAGATGACGATGCTGAATGAAGGCTATGGCGATGGGGATTTGCGATTGCGCTTGATGGAACTCAAATTTTATCTGCGCGCGGTGGCCAATTCGATTCTCGATTACAAAATGCATTGCACGCAAATGACGGATGACGAGGGGATGAAATTTCTGACGGAAGACGCGTTTCAATCCGAAGGGGAGGCCAGATTGAAACTGGTTCGCGCCAAGCAAAGCTCCGTGCAACTCAGCACCTATTTTGTCGGGCGAATGGCGCACTACCGTTTGCACCAGCAAATCGAACGCGAGATGGGTGGCAAATTCACGCTGGCAGATTATCACGACGCCATGATCGCGACCGGCTCGATTCCGGTGAAATATCTGCCCAAACTGGTTCGCGCGCCATTGGGGCTGTCCCATTGACCGAAATGCGCGAAACGACGAAAGGTTCGGATTCATAATTAAGTTCCAACTCGAATCATAACCAATGAGCGATCAAACCAAAGCTGCTATTAAAACCGTGCCAGCCTCCGGCAAATCCGACCGGTTCCCGTCGCAAATCAAATACATTGTCGGCAACGAGGCGTGCGAGCGGTTCAGCTATTACGGGATGATGGGCATCCTCGAATTGTATCTGAAGAACCGGATGGCGATGGGCACGGACGGCGCGACGGAGATTCTGCACCTGTTCGGCACCGCAGTTTATTTTTTGCCGCTGTTCGGCGGCTGGCTGGCGGATCGCTGGCTGGGCCGTTATTGGACCATTTTAAGCATCTCGCTTTTTTATTGCTTGGGACACGGCACGCTGGCGCTTTTCGGAACCAGCCGCGCGGGACTCTTCACCGGTCTTGCGCTCATCGCGATCGGCGCGGGCGGCATCAAGCCCTGCGTCTCGGCGTTTGTGGGCGATCAAATCAGGCCGCATCAGGAACATTTATTGATGAAGATTTATGGCTGGTTTTACTGGTCCATCAATCTCGGTGCCGCCGCTGCCTTTTTCATCATCCCGTGGATTTACATCAAAGCCGGTTACAGTTGGGCTTTTGGCGTGCCGGGAATCGCGATGGGAGTGGCGACGTTGATTTTTTACCTGGGCACCAAGCATTATGTGCGGCAACCGATCACGCGGTCGGAAAAACGAATACGCTTTTTCCCGGTTGTTTGGCACGCGCTGACTCATCAGAAGGAAAGAAAACCCGGTGAAAAGTTTTTGGATGTCGCCTTGAAATGTTTTTCCCGGGAGGAAGTTGAAGGCGCGCGGGCTGTGATCGGCATTCTCATCATTTTTGCGAGCGCGCCAATGTTCTGGGCGCTGTTCAACCAGGTGAACTCGACGTGGGTTTTGCAGGGAAACAACATGAGGCCGTTCTATTTTCTTAATGGCGAAACCATGCAGGGTTCCGGCGCGGTGCTGGTCATGATCTGGGTGCCGATTCTGACTTTCGGCGTTTATCCGCTGCTCGAACGGCTTGGCTGGCGTCCGACCGCCTTGCGCCGGATGTCGCTGGGCATGTTGCTCGGCGCGGTGTCATTTGTCCTTTGCGGATTGATTCAAGCGCGGATGGATCATGGCGAGAAGCTGAACATTGTCTGGCAGCTTGTGCCCTATGTCGTGCTCGAAGCGGGTGAAGTGATGCTTTCGGCGACGGCTTTGGAATTCGCTTTCGAGCAGGCACCGAAACAAATGAAGAGCGTCATCATGAGCTTTTGGTTGATGACGATTGCCGGCGGACATTTCCTGATTGCGGTGTTCACAAACCTCAACAGCCGGTTCGTTCATGCGCGCGGCGCGTCGGAGTTTTATTTTTACGCGGTGCTGATGTTCGTCGTCGCGGGGCTTTTCATTTTCTGCGCCACGCGATACCGAGAGAGACAATCTGAGCCCAGATAACCCGCCGGCCTGGGCGGAGTGCAATTAAAATATGCACGCGTGTATTGCGGTCATTTGAAAAAGCACGTTTGTGGTGTAAAATTCGCAACTCCGATATTTTGTATTGCGATGAAAATCCCTCGCCTGAATTTTGTCCGGTTGTTGCGCACGGTTGCGGCTGTGCAATGCCTAGCTGCTCCAATCGCTTGCTGCCCGGCCGCAACACTCACGGATAGTTTCAGCACCAATGTAAATTATCTTGCCAACGGTGTGACCGGCACGATCTGGGATGGTGTTTATTTTGGCGCGGGCGAATTCAACAACTCCGGCGTGGGCGGCGGTGGCCTGGGTGCGACGATCCAATGCGACGCGAACATTACGGCCGCCAGCAAACTCACATTGCAAACGACGGGCACCGCGTGGGAAGGCGCTGACGACGACGGTTTTTTTCTATACCGAATTGTGAAGGGAGATTTTTCCGCCATCGTCCACGTGGTGACGCCGTTCAACAACGCCGCCTACAACACAGCGGGCCTGCAAGCACGTGCGTTTTCGGCCAACGGCGATCCGTCATCGAGTGGCAAGGAGAACTACGTTTCGTGGACGCGGTTTGATGAATTCAATTTTCCAAACTATCTGCGCAGCGAGGTCAACGGCGGCGTCACGCAAATCAATCCCGGCGGCTATCCAAACGGGACTTACTGGCTCCGGATGGATCGCAACGGGAACGTGTTCCGATTTTATCAACGCACCAACAGCGCCGACGTGTGGCGCAGCGTGACGTTTCCCGCGCCGGTCAGTGGCACGAATCTGACGCGCTCTGATTTCGCCGGTTTGCCGTTGCAGGTGGGAATCATTCACGCGACGTTCAATTGGGAAACGAAGGTAAATTATTATGTCACCGGCAACGCGGATTTGTTCGCGTCGGAATACGCGTTTGATTCCACTGGATTTGAATCGCAGGAATTGTATGCGAAGTATGCCATGCAACATCTGGGATCGAGCGCGTTGATGGGTTCCGGCAATCCAGCGGCGTTTCTCCAGCAGATTCAGAATTATTCTGTCAAACAAATCACCGCGAACGTCTTCGACCGGGGCTGGCTCGAAACGGCCTACTATTACTACGGCAGCGATTATCGTGGCGACATGGGCAACGATTACATCGTGACCTATATGTCGCAGGAGGGCGGCTGGGGGCTGTTGGACTACGCTTACAATTTTGCAACGAACTCCGCCGACTATTTGCGCCTTGGATATGCTTCCTATCTGAACGGTTGGTCCACGATGAACAGCGGCCCTCCGCCAAGCTATGGTTTCTGGTATCCGAGCGCAGCTTATGACGGCGGTTGCGGCGGCGGTTTTGAACCTTCACCTTACAACACGACTTGGCTCGGCGGGCAGCCGATGCACCGCAGCCCGTGGTATTATTCCGCTGAACAAAATCTCGGCTTCTGCGGCGCAATTCGCATGGCGGCTACTATCTTGTCCGATGATCCAATTTTTGGCCGATTCTGCTACGGCGGCACCTGGTCGCAAAACGGGACCACGAATCAAATCGTCCCGCTAGACGGCGTGCGTAAACGATTTCACGCGATGCTGAACAACGGAAACATTCATCTCATTGTAGATACGGACCGCTTCGCAACGGCGATGTCAATCCTTTTGCAGAACGACCTGTCGCAAGTAAGTTTCCAATTGGAGACCGCCAATCCTGCTGCGCACACAGCGGCATTGCACGTGACCGCCTCGACCGCGGGCACCTATACTTTTACCGGCGTTCACGGCGTGATCACTGCGGTGAATCTGGTGGCGGGACAGGAAACCATTGTTAGTTTGCCCATGGATGCCGGCGCCTCGCCACAATCGTTTGCGATCACAAGATGACTTTCCGTGGTCACGAATGGAACATGAAAACAAAGGTTCTGTTGCTAACATGGGCCGCAGTGAACTTCATTTTTGCCAGCGTTTGTCCCGCTAACGCCCAACACTGGACGCCACTGACCTCGCCCAGCGCCAACTGGCAATCCATCGCAGCATCAGCGGACGGAATCAAACTGGTGGCGGCGGCCATCGAAGGTTCCATTTATACTTCGACCAATTCAGGAATGACTTGGACGTTGACCAGCGCGCCAACAAACCGCTGGTCTGGGGTCGCCTCTTCAGCCGATGGCACCAGGCTTGTGGTGGTGGCCGAAAGCCCTGATCCAATTGCCCCCGCGCCCCGTCCTCAATTCGGCGCGATCTACACCTCGACCGATTCAGGAGCCACTTGGACGCAGGCCAGCGCACCGACCAACGGTGGGGCGGCGGTGGCATCCTCAGCGGATGGGACCAAACTGGCGGCATTGTCCGGCGAAGTCTACTATCAAACCGGCCCAATCTACCTTTCAACGGATGGTGGCGCTCATTGGACGATCACGAGCGCACCGAACAACCTTTGGCAATCCATCGCGTCGTCGGCCGACGGCGCTAAACTGGTGGTGGTGGTGGCGGGTTCGGGCCCGATCCTGCCGATGGGCTGGATTTACGCGCCGATCAGCGGTCCGATCTACCACTCGACCGATTCCGGCGCGACGTGGACGGCCGCCAGCGCGCCCAGCAACGTCTGGCGCTGCGGGACTTCGTCGGCGGATGGCACAAAACTGGCAGCGGTGGTTTATGGCGGACTGATCTACACCTCGGCGAATTCCGGCGTCAGTTGGACATCCACCAGCGCGACCAGCAACGATTGGACTTCGATCACTTCATCGGCCGACGGGACCAAACTGGCAGCGACGGCCTACTATGATGGCAGTATTTGGGTTTCAACAAACTCAGGAGCCACCTGGAGCCAGACCTCCGCACCCAACAATTATTGGAACTCGATTGTCTCATCAGCCGACGGAAGCCGTCTGGCGGCGGCGTGGAGCATTTACGAATCGTCGGATGCAGGAATCACCTGGGTCCAAACGAGCGCGCCTTCGGAATCGTGGACGAGTGTTGCTTCGTCGGCGGATGGAACCAAACTGGTCGCGGCGTATTCTTACAACGGCGCTTTTCCTTACGACGGCTTGATCTTCACCTCGACCAATTCCGGGACGACGTGGACGCAGACCGGCCCGCCCGGACAATCTTGGACCTCGGTCGCTTCGTCGGCTGATGGCGTAAAAGTGGCGGCGGCGTCTAGTCGCGGTCCGATTTACACCTCGACAAATTCAGGCGATACCTGGTTTCCCAGCGCGCCCAGTAACACTTGGTGGGCCGTCGCTTCCTCGGCCGACGGCGCCAAACTGGCGGCTCTGTGCGGTAATTTCATCTACACTTCGGCCGACTCGGGAGCCACTTGGTCGCAGAGCGGCGCGCCAAGTTATCCCTGGTATTCAGTCGCTTCTTCTGCCGATGGCGCCAAACTGGTGGCCGCCATCAACGGCGGGCGCATTTATACCTCGACCAATTCCGGAGTTACCTGGGCGCAAAGCGGCGCACCTAGCAACCAATGGCATACGGTCGCCTCCTCGGCGGATTACCGGATACTGGCGGCTGCCGCCATCCGAAATCCGATTTACATTTCAACCGACTCTGGAGCGATTTGGACGCAATCTGATTCGCCCACACTGCCGTGGATTTGCCTGGCCTCATCGGCCGATGGAGGCCGGCTCGCAGTCGCGGGCGAAGGCACTGTGGTTCACACGGGCCAATATGCGCGGATGCCATCATTGAATATCGGATGCTCGGGCTCCAATGTCGTCATTTCCTGGACTTGGCCCTCTACGGGCCTGCTGCTGGAGCAGACTGCCGGTTTCGCGGGTCAATGGACCGGTGTGACCACTACCTCGACGCCGGTGCTTTCAAACCTGCAGTATCGGGTGTATGTATCGCCGACCAACAACCAAAGTTTTATCGTCTTAGCTTTCAATGAAAACCAACGGCGTGCTCGCGGCAAGCTGGACGAAGCAGGCACCGGTGGCAACTTCGGCGACGTGGGACATTGGCGGCGGCCCGTTCAACCGTCCGTTGAATGGCAAACTCGACGAGTGCCGCGCCGAACGGACGGCCCGGCCCGCAGCCTGGATCTGGGCGTGCTGGAAAAATCAACTTTCGCCCGGCCAGTTTGAAACCATCGGCCCGGTGGTTCCGCTCGTTCCGAGTCTCGCGGTGAATTCTTCCGTAGCCACAACCGTGACGGCTAAGACAGCGGCGCGGTGCGGGTCAGCGGCGATTTTGGGCCGGACTACACTGTTCAATTCTCGACAAATTTGATGAACTGGTCATCGCTGTTCCTCACCAACTCCGCGTCGTTCAACTGGAGCGATCCAAGTCCGCCATTCCGACCGGTCGGTTTCTATCGCGTGCTGGTCAGTCCGTGAAGCCGTTGGCCGAAGTCAGACAATTTCCGGATTCACTTCCGCCGGCTGCCAGAGCCACCGGCCTTCCATGCCGCCCGCCACGAGGACCGTTTGACCGGTGATATGACGCGCGAGCTTGTCCGACGAAAGAAACACCACGAGATTTGCAATGTCATCGGGCCGGGCAATCTGCGGCAAAGCCATTGTCGCCGTGACTTTTTTCACGACCGTCGCGTTGCCGAGTTTCGCGGCGTTTCGGGGAACAATTGTCCAGCCGGGACAAACGCAATTCACGCGCCCGCCACAATAATTTTTTTTGTGCGGAGCGATGCGGGCAATTTCGTTTTTCAAAGTGCGCGTCAAACCATAGGCCATAGCGGCCTTGGCCGAGGCATAATCCGCGTGGCCGGCTTCGCCAAACACTCCGGCGGTCGAGGCGATGAGCACCGCGTTGCCATGCCGCTGTTTTGCGACCAGTTTGAAAAATTCGCGCGTGCAGAGAAACGTCGAAGTCAGCACAGCATCCATCGTCGCGCGCCACTGTTTGAGCGGCATTTCGTGAAGCGGCACGTCACGGGTTTCCCACGAACCCGCGTTGGCCACGAGCGTATCCACGCGGCCAAATCTTTTTATCGCAGCGTTGAACAAACGGCGCACGTCCGATTCCTTTGTCAGGTCGGCGCGGACGAGGACGGTTTCAACTTCGGAAAGTTCGCGGCGCAGCTTTTCCGCCGTCTCGCGATTGCTGCGATAATGCAAGACGAGCCGCACACCTTCCTCCGCAAACTTCCGCGCGATGACCGAACCGATGCCGCCGGAAGCGCCGGTGATGACAACAATTTTTCCGACAAGTTCAGCGTTCATTGAGTATGAATCAGCGACTTGCGGAAGCTGTTCGGTTTGAGTTGCAGAGTCATGATCTCAAGCAGGAATATACGATGAGCAGAACGCGCAACCAAGAAAATCCGGCGCAGCAAATGGCATAGCACGCAAAAAGGATGAAATCGAATAGCAGGTTGTGCATTTCGAGCATGGGCTTGTGCTTTCTTTGCTTGGATCCTGTGACCACAGCCAGTAAGTAAAACAATATGTCACCTCAACAACACGCATCTCGTTACGAAAGGAAATTTTTCGTGGGCGCTCGAATTTTATCTTGGATCAGATTTATCTGGTTCTTAAGCGTCGCCGGTTTGTTGCCGGGGCTTGGGTTGGCTCAGGACTCCACCAACGCCGCCGCGCCGGGCGTGAATCTCGCCGTCGTGGCCACGCCGTCCAGTTCGTTCGTTTCGGGGGACGCGACGCTGACGGCGCTCAACGATGGCTCCACTCCGCGCAGCTCGCGTGACACGCGTCACGGTTCGTACGGCAACTGGCCGCGCACCGGCACGCAATGGGTTGAATACGATTGGAGCCAGCCCATCAGCACGAAGCAGATGGATGTGTATTGGTGGATTGACGGTGCCGGTGTCGGCGCGCCCAAAGCGTGCCGTTTGCTCTATTGGGACGGCAACGCTTTCGTTGCGTTGACGAATGCGGACGGCTTGGGTGTGACGGGAAACACGTTTAACACGACCACATTCGAGGAAGTCACCACCGCGAAGCTGCGACTTGAAATTGATTCTGACGGCACACTCTCCACCGGCATTTTGGAATGGAAGGTTTATGATTCAGGCAAGTCGCCGGAGTTTCCGGCGGCGGTGGCGGCGGGAATTGATCGTGACGTGATCGTAGGTGGCAAAACCTATTTGTCCGGTGCCGTGAAGTCCCTCAAACCTGACAGCGCCACGGCGAAGGTGACTTGGAGCAAGGCTTCCGGACCCGGCGCAGTCAATTTTGAAAACGCGAACGAAGCGACGACAACGGCGACCTTTTCCGCACCCGGCGAATACACGCTTAAACTGATGGCGGGCGAAGGCAAATTGAGTGCGTCCTCGACGCTGAAGGTGAAGGTGAATCTTCCGCCGCCCGCCGCCCGGCTCGATGTCGTTTACACGAAGCGCTACTCGATTGACAGTCCGCTCTGGAACGCGCGGGCCAAGGCGCTGATCGTGAATTGGATTCCGCACTGCATTGAATACATCAACCGCACCAATCTCACACAAGGGCAGGGCGGCATTGACAATTTCATCGAAGCGGCGAAGGCATTGCGCGGCGAGCCGCACGCGGCACACAAAGGCTATGTGTTCGCGAACGCGTGGGTTCATCAAACCGTCGAGTCCATGTGCATCGCGCTCATGGTGGACCCGCAGGGCGATCCGGAAATCATCAAGGCGCAGGAAGGAATGAAAGCGACGCTCGAAGATTGGATTCCGAAAATCCTCGCCGCACAGGAACCGGACGGCTATTTGCAAACCGCGTGGACGTTGCGGAATACGAACCAATGGCGCGCCCGCTGGTCGCCGGAAGGCCGCGGCAACCACGAGGGCTATACCGCCGGTTATTTCATCGAGTCCGCGATCAATCATTACACGCTTACCGAAGGAAAGGACAAACGCCTTTACGACGCAGCCAAAAAGCTGGCGGATTGCTGGGTCGCCAATCTCGGCCCCGGCAAGAAAGACTGGTATGACGGCCATCAGGAAATGGAACAGGCGCTGGTGCGCTTCGGGCGTTTTGTGAATGACATGGAAGGCGCGGGGCACGGCGACAGTTACATCCAGCTTGCCAAGTTTCTGCTCGACAATCGCCGCAACGGCAGTGAATACGACCAGAGCCATGTGCCCGTGCAGCAGCAATACTCGGCCGTCGGCCACGCCGTTCGCGCGTCGTATCTGTTTTCCGGCATGGCGGACGTGGCGGCCGAAACGCACGACGTGGATTACCAAAGCGCGGTGATGTCGCTTTGGGACAATTTGATCAATAAAAAATACTACGTCACCGGCGGCATCGGCAGCGGCGAGACCTCCGAGGGTTTCGGGCCGGATTACTCGCTGCGCAACAACGCCTATTGCGAGGCCTGTTCCAGTTGCGGCGAGATTTTCTTCCAGTGGAAAATGAACCTCGCCTATCACGACGCGAAATACGCCGATCTTTACGAGGAGACGATATACAACGCCTTGCTCGGCGCGACCGACCTGGAAGGCAAAACGTTTTATTATGATAATCCGTTGATTGGCGGCAGGCGCACCGCGTGGCACGCTTGCCCCTGTTGCGTCGGCAACATTCCCCGCACGCTGCTGATGATTCCCACGTGGGCTTACGTGAAAGGCACGGATGGCATTTACGTGAATCTTTTCATCGGAAGCACGATCAATGTGGAAAAGGTCGTGGGCACGGACATTCAGATGGTTCAAAAGACGGATTACCCGTGGAGCGGTAATATTTCCATCACGGTCAATCCGAAACAGTCCAAAAAATTCACCGTCTATGTGCGCGTACCGAACCGCACCACCAGCGCGCTTTACACTCCCACGCCACAGGTCAGCGGACTCAAATCGCTCGCGGTAAACGGAAAATCCGTCACGCCGAAAATTGAAAACGGTTATGCGGTCATCACCCGCGAATGGAAAACGGGCGACAAGATTGACTTGGTTCTGCCGATGGAAGTTCAGCGCATCAAAGCCGACGAGCACATCGCGGCGGATCGCGGCTCGGTCGCGTTGCGCTACGGCCCGCTCGTATACAATGTGGAACAAGCCGATCAACCAAACATCAATCTCGCGCTCGGCTCCGCGCCGCTGACGGCCGAATGGCGTGGTGACTTGCTGGGCGGTGTCATGACCATCAAAGGCAACTGGGCGGACGGCAGTCCGATGCTGGCGATTCCCAACTATGCCCGCAACAATCGCTCGGGTGTTGCCTCCAGTGAAGTCGCTGGAGGGAATCCAGCCATAGATTATTCTGGTGCGAGCGGCGGTGGCAGCCTCAATCGCGGCGCCGTCACGAATGTCGGGGCGACAAATGCCGCTTCTGCGGTCGCAGCCAGCGCGCGCCCAAATCGCGGACGCTTCGGCGGCGGCAGTTCGATGGTTTGGCTGAAAGATCAATAATCGCAGCCGCTACCGAAACGCTTCTTCGAGCGCGCGTTTCATCGCCGCCTCCGGCGCTTTGCGGCCGGTCCACATTTCAAATCCGATCGCGCCTTGGTAAACCAGCATGGGCAGGCCGGTGAGTGTCTTCAAACCCAGTGCGCGGGCAGTTTTGATGAACCGGGTTTCCGGCGGGTTGGGCACCACGTCGCACACGATCAAATCCGGCCGCGCGTTTTTCAAATCCACATCCGGCATGGCTTCAATCTCTGGAAACAATCCGATGGAAGTCGCATTGACCAGGATGTCCACCTCCGGGCTGACCGAATAAGTCCGGCGCCAAGGCTCAAAGTGCGCGTCGGCTTTGGTGCGTTGTTTCAGATCGCGGCAAAGCGCTTCACCACGTTCGCCGCTGCGATTCCAAATGGTGATCCGGCCCGCGCCCGCCAGGGCAAGCTCCACCGTGATCGCGCGCGCCGCGCCGCCCGCGCCCAGCACGCAGATGTTTTTTCCCGCCGGATCAATCCCCGATTCCTCCCGCATACCGCGCAAAAATCCTTTTCCGTCCGTGTTCTCGCCGATGAGCCGGTCGCCTTCGCGCCACACGGTGTTGACCGCGCCGATCATCGCCGCGTCCGGCGAGATTTCATCCAGCAACGGCAGCACGGCGACCTTGTGCGGGATGGTCAGGTTGACGCCTTTCATGCCTAGGGCGCGCACGCCGCGAATCGCGTCGGGCAGCGACGCCGGTCTGACTTCAATCGTCAGGTAACGCCACGGCAAATTCAGCGCCGCGAACGCCGCTTCCTGCATCACGCACGTCGGATTTTCCGCGACGGGAAATCCGAGAACGCCCACCAGTTCAAACTTGTAATTGGCAGCCATAATTTTTCAGAACTACGTTCCGAGAAAAGACGTTTGGATGATGCGTGATTGTTGCGGCGAATCAAAGGCGATTTAACCGAAATCATGCAGTTGACGAGCGTGCGGGGCGCGGCGTTCACGCCGCTTCACCGTGCGGAAACGCAAGGGCGTGGAATTCAAACGAGCGCACTTTTCAGGTCGAACGTTGAAGCGGCGTGAACGCCG
>DMQW01000413.1:7015-9179 GCA_003455565.1 Limisphaerales bacterium | reverse complement strand
TCAAACCCGTGGGACTCCTGTGAAATAAATTCCGTTCCGGCCGGAGTCGCAGGCGGCAATCAGGCCGTTGTGCTTGACGACGATGCCTTGCAGGGAAGTTCCGGCATTGGGGATGGTGGCAATGGTGGTCCGGTTGGTGGTGTCGTGGGTGATGCGGATAAGTTTGTTGCCTTGAATGGTCACATAGATGTTGCCGGCGCCGTCCAATGCCATGCCCGCAGCATTGGAGAGCCCGACAGCATTAGTGACCACCGCATCCCCCCAATTGTCGAAAGTAATGACTGAACCGCTGGTTCCATTTCCACGATTTAGAACATAGACGTAATCATAATTGTCAACGGCAACCGCAATTGGCTTGTTTATCAAATTGGTAAAGGTAACAGCAAAGGTCCACGTCTGACCGGCGGTAAGATCCAGATAGCGAATGGCGTTGTTATCCCGGTCGGCAACATACAGATATTGGCCGGTGCTGTCCAAAGCAAGGCCAGCCGGAGTGCGAAACAGGGCGTGGGTGAGCGTGGCCCCGTTCCGGTAGCCTTGATATTTAGGAGTCACCAGGGGACTGCCGCCGCCGAGGGTGGTCACCGTGGGCTGGGCGTGCGCGTTGGTGTCGGCCAGCAATGCCAGCCCCAGCGCGGCGCAGACCCGCGTCCAAAGCTTGAAAGTCTTGTTTTTCATAAATCTGACGGGTTGGTTTTTAACTCTCCAGGCTGCCATTGCGTTAATAATTTTGGTTGCTGGGACTGATTTTCCGCTGGTCAAATTCACCCGGCAGGGGGGCGGGATTGCTCCAGTCCGTCCTGGGTTCGGAACCATCCCACATGGTGTGCGGATTCATCGGCGACCTCATGGTCTTGGGCTTCGACTGAAGGAAGTCGGTCGGCATAGGCTGGAAATCCTCATCTCTTACAATGGTCGGGGTGAGGAAGATGATCAGGTTGTCCTTGGACATGGATTTGTTTTCACTGCGGAAGGCCCAGCCGAGTCCGGGGATGTCGCCCAGCAGCGGCACCTTGGTATAGGTGGCGGTGGGATTGTCTTGAATCAAGCCGCCCATCACGAGCGTGTTGCCATTGGGAATCAGCACTTGCGATTCAATCCTGCGGTAGTCGAATATTGGAACCGGATAGGAACTGTTGGCATTGCCTCCCCCGCCCTGGACTGTGATTATGGTGTCGCCAAAATGGCTGGAAACTTCGGGCGCCACCGTCAGCCGGATGTAATCATTGGCGGAAATGCGCGGGGTGACTTGCAGGATGGTTCCGACGTTGGAATAAGTGATGGATGAATTGCCCGATGACTGCTGGGTGCCGGCGCTCTGCTGAATGATGGGAAAGCCGCGGGTGACGGATATTTTTGCCGTTTCATTGTCCAGGGTGACAATGCGCGGGGTGGAAACCACCTGGGCATCGTAAGTCTTATTTAGGAAGGAAATGACGGCGCTTACCCCGTCGGCGGTGAGAAAGCCGGTGGTGGGAATCAGGCCGCTGACGGTGCTGGCGGAAAAGCCGCCGTTGCCTTGCAGCAGGGTCAGCAGGGTGTTCTGGCTGCTGGACGCCGTGGTGGTGGGGGTGTAGCCGCCGCCCGGAGTGGGCGTGCCGGTGGTGGTGTCGCCCGGGGTTTTAATGGTGGTCGTGCCAGACAAAGCGCCATTGCCGAACGTGACATTTTGAGCGTCCAAAGTGCGAGTCCAGTCCACGCCTTTTTTGCTGGTCGGGTTGCTGGAGATTTCCACCAGTTTGGTTTCAATGAGCACCTGTTTGGTGGGTTTATCAAGCTGGTTGACGAGCGTGTCCACGGACAGTTGTTCGGGATCAGTGGCCACGACAATCAACTGGCTCGTGCGGTTGTCCGCCAGAACCTTGCTGCGCTTGTCGGTCAACGCGGCCTGCACGCTGTCCACCATGTTCGAGGTGCTGCAGTTTTTCAATTGGATGACACGGGTGATGAGCGGCGGTAGAGCCAGCGGGTCTTTCGGGGTGATCCGGTCAATGCCCGTTTTCTTGTCGCGGATCAACTGCAAGTTGTAGTTGTCGAGCAACGCGAGCAGGGCATTTTCGGCCGAGATGTTTTCCCACCGGATGGACAACGTCGGGTCAACCCGGACTTGGCCGCTGGCGTCCGGCTGGCCGAAGCCGATTTTCGGGTCGAGCATGTAATTGAT
>DMQW01000413.1:0-6886 GCA_003455565.1 Limisphaerales bacterium | reverse complement strand
CGGAATGCCTATGCCGGCCTCGGCCGCCGGGGCAGTGCTGCCAGCAACCGGCACACTATTAGTGGCGGCCTCCAGGATCACCGTCGCGTTGGTGATGACGACGGTCGGCGGAATTTGATTTGTGGTTTCCGTGACAACATTGTTGGTCGTGGCAACGATAACAACGGTTGATGGGTTGTTGGTGTCAACCGGCTGGCCGTCCGGGGTGGCGTTGGTTTGCGCGCGGGCGACCAGCAGGCTGGCCAGTCCGGCGAGCAGGATGTTGCAGGCGATTTTTTTCATGGCTCAATTTGTGTTTTTTTTCTGGTGCGGCTTCGAATTAAATTTTGTCTTTCAATCAACGGTGATTTTTATTTTGAAATCATTGCGTTTTGAAATTGAGTTCGTGTTTCTGGCCGTTGATGTCAATCACCACGACATTGGACCGGATTTCCAGACAGCGGATATGAACCCGGCCACCGGAGGTTTTGACATCCCCCTCGTCGCCCACGGCGAAGGTGTGGTTGTTGATGATGACCAGTGCGCCCTTGGCATCACGGTAGAAACCTTTGACGGCCAGGGAACTGATTTCAACCGTTTTGCTATTGATCACGGCCAATTGAAATACGCGGCTTGATTCAGGAAAAAACGGATCGCGCCCCTCCCGGGCATTGGTGGGCACGGCAAATACTGAACGAACCGGAGGCGCCTTGACGATCGAATTAGTTGGCGCTGCGCCATAGACTGGACCGGCCGCAACCAAGGCCAGAAAAACCATCAATGAATAGAGGAGGTAGGTTTTCACAGGGTATCAAGGGTTTGGTTTGACCAGCGTGACCACGTCCATATGAAAGTTTAAACGTTCCGTGGCTTCTCCGGCCGCGTTATTGGCCGGCTCGATTGACAGATTGAGCAGCCGCATATGCGGGAAGTTGTTTTCAAAGTCGGAAACGAATTTGCCCAGATCATGATAATAGGCGGTGCCGTTCAGGCTAAGCTTGACCTGCCGGTAGGGAAAACCAGCGAGTAGATCCACATCGCTTAACACTCCCTGGCCGAAGCTGGGTATGTCCACATGATATGAGGATTTAAACCGGCGGAGAGTGTCATAGGTCCAGGCCGAGATGTCACCGGTGGCAACGTCTTCTTCGGCGAGGTTGAGCTGCCGGGAAATTTCGTCCAACTTTTTGCCGGTGGCATCTTTCTGCTTGATGGTGTCTTTGATTTTTTGAAGCTCGGCGTGCTTGCCACTGGTTTCAGCGTCCAGTTTGCGGATTTCAATGTTCTGCGGGCTGATTAAAAACAGATAGACCGTGCCAATCAAGGCCACCGTGACGAAAATCACCAGGATCAACTGGTTGCGTTTGGCTGGGGACAGGCGTTTCATTGGGTTTTATCGGAAAAACGACATTCCAGGGTGAAGAGCACAAAAGGCTTGCCGTCCAGCGAGGATTGCAGCGCCGAAGGGGTGCCGGCCAGACGCACTCCGTTGGTCTGGTTCAGATTGGATTTGAAAAAGCTCTGACTGGTCATCGCATCCTTGTAACGGTTGACCTGATCGCCAGCGTTTTGGCTGAAATCTTTGGCATCAATCATTAGAATAATTCGCTCGGTTGAGGATCCTGGACGCGCCGCCACCACGCCGAAACTGTTGGTTCGCGGTGCCGAACCGGACGTGACGATGTAACTTTGCTCCAGCCGCAACCGGGTCAACTGCACGTTGGGAACATAGATTTGCTGCACGGCGTTCAGCAGGGTTCCCTGAAAAAAGCGGGCTTCGCTGAATTTTTGCAGGGCTTCAATCCGTCGCTGGCCTTCAGAAACTTTTTTCAGGTTGCTTTGCACCTGGCTGAATTCATTGGTGCGGCTTTGGATTTCGCCCTGAATCTGGTTGAGCGTTCTTTGGGACAGCAAGTAGTTCAGCCATACTGAACTGAACCACGCCAGCGAAAGCACGACGAGCAATGCGCCCACATAAATGGCCTGCTTCACCGGATCGCGCCTGCGAAAATCCTCTTCCGCCAATGCCTCCGCCAGTAAATTTATTCTTATAGGCATAGTTCAAAAAGCCGCCAGCGCGGCACCAATGGCCACCGTCAGTTGCGGGGCAATGTGATCCACTTCCACCGCCTGTTGACCGGGCAAGGCCAGTTGCAAAAAGCCGGTGGGGTTCCAGGTTTTACATTCCGCGAGCAATTCTGCGTGCAGCATCTGGATGATCATTTCCGACCGCGCCGAACCGCCGCTGACATAGACCTGCGTGACGGGACGGTCTTGTTGATGTTCAAAGAAATCCAAGGAAGCCCGGATTTCCCGGCCGAGCGGGACGACCTGCATCTGCAAGGCGGATTCCACTTCCGGGGCCATGCCCACTTTGATGCCTTCCGCTTCCGCATAGCTGATGCTCATGGCTTCCGCCAGTCCGGCGGTCAGCTGGTCGCCACCGAGATTGATCATGCGGTTCAACGCCAGTTCGCCGCGATCCAGAACCGACACGGAAGTGTGCTTGAAGCCGATGTCAACCAAAGCGACGGTTTCCTTCGCGTAAACTTCCGGCAACGCCTGTTCAAAGGCGTTGATCGGCCCGATCACTCCGGGGATCATCCCGTCCATCGTCAGGCTCGCGATATTTGCAGCCCGCATAAAATCAGCCACCAGTTGTTGCTTCGCGGCCGCGACCACGACTTTTAATTTCGGGGTCGCAGTTCCCGCCCGGGTCGCCTCGGCATTTTTCCCCGGGGTCGGCAGTTGGCGGGGCGGCAGGATGTAGCAATCAAACGCATGATTCGGCAGGTCTTGTTGCAGATAACCCTTGGGGTTGACCTTGAGAATCTGGCGCATCTCATCAATCGGGATTTGTGGCAACTCCACCTGCCGCACCAGCGCATCATTCAAGCCCACCGCCACCGTGATAAATTTAGTCGTGTTTCCCAAAGTATCCGCCACCGCACGCAAATGGTCGGCCAGCAGTTCGGGTGAGATTTTTTTCTCGAAAATCGGCGCGTCCAACAGGACGTAGCGGGTCAGGGCGAGAATTTCGCCCCGTCGCTCAATCAAAACCGCCTTGGTCGTCCGGCTGCCCAGATCAACGGCAATGATTTGGGCGCGTTTTTTTCTCGAGTCTCGCTTGAGGAATGGCAGTGACAAAGCCATGTGCTTTTTTATATAGTTGTTTAATTTCTGATACAAGCCGCAATTTTGCGTTCCCCTCATTCAGCAGTTGCTGCGCCAAGCCGCGTTTCTGACGGTGATTTGCTTCCGATGGGCGGTTTCTGTGCCAACTCCGCCGGTTTTTGTCCTGAAACCAGCCGCAATTCAAACCAACTCCTTCGCTCGTTGTCTCGCCATGTCCAGAAATGTGTCCTGCAACGGCGTGTTTTTGCCACGCCACAATACACCAATCAATACCGGGGGGAAATCTTTTAATGGCAGCACCCGCACATTTTCCGGCAGTTTCTTTTTTGGAACCGCCACCGAAAGCCCGAGGCCCAGACTGCCCGCCACATACGTTTCAATCAAATCTGTTGAACTCGCCTCAATCGTCGGAAACCATTCCACCTCCAGCCCGGCAAGTTTTGCCTGAAACATTTTGGTCAGCAACTCCTGCGCGGGCAGGCAGATCAACGGCTCATTGATTTTGTCGCGCTGCCAGAGTTCCTCCGCCGATTTTAGTTTACTCATTTTTGGCACCAGCAAAATCATCGGCAGTTCCAGCAGCACCACCGATTGAAACCCGGCCGGCGGTTTGCGATCCACCAGCGTGATCACCATGTCCACCTCGTCCTTCGCCAGCAGTTCCCCCAGCCGCGCGGCGTAGCCCTCGCGCAGCGAAATTTTCACGCCAGGAAATTTCTTTTTTACGCCCTGCAACAACTGCGGCAGATGATCGCGCAACACAATCGTCGAGGCGCCCAGCCGGAAATGCCGCGCCTGGCCGCCTTGCAGTTCACCGGCCACGTTGTCCAGATTGGAAAAAAACGGCGCGATGAATTCGTAAAGCTTTTCGCCCGCCGGCGTCAGCGCAAACGGACGACGCTAGAACAAAGTCACGCCCAAAAATTCTTCGAGCTGCGCCACCTGTGCGCTCACCGCCGGCTGCTGGATGCCGTAAGGAATGTTGCGCACCGCCGGCATGATGCCGCCATGTTTGGCAACGTAATAAAAAAGTTCGAGGTGATGGACATTCATCGGGCAGACGATATGGGTTCAAGTTTTATCAAGCAACCTTTTCGCGGACAGCGCGGACAAGATTGGTTCGTTTGGCAAAAATGGTTTTTTCATTCAGGGCCTTTCCGACACCTCCAGCGTCAGCGGCGGCGGCACCGCCTCGCCCTGTCGCATCCGCTGCAACCGCTCCAGCTTGGTCTCGTAGCGCATGATTTTGTCCAACACTGCCAGCGATGGCAGCACCGCCGCCGCCTGCTGCGCTTCTTCCTCCGCCATTTCCCGCTGCTTGCAATCTTCCTTGCCCCATTCCAGCATCCGCAGTTCGCGGTCAATATATGCCAGTGCCTGTTTCTTATTTTCCTCTCGTCGGGCGGCTGCGTCCGCCCCGTCGGAATTTTGCGACAAGCGCAAACGCAGTTCCGCCAAATCCAACGACAGTTTGTTCGGTTTGCCATGGAAGGGAATTT
The DNA here is from genome assembly GCA_003455565.1 of Limisphaerales bacterium. Taxonomy (GTDB): domain Bacteria; phylum Verrucomicrobiota; class Verrucomicrobiia; order Limisphaerales; family UBA11358; genus UBA11358. The sequence continues at coordinate 2,273 of DMQW01000413.1, read as the reverse complement.
TTATGGCGGCTTCCGTCAATTCACCGTCCTGTTCCATCCCCTTGCGAACGTCGGACAGCCAATTTGCCAGAATGGAATTTCCCATGGCCGAATCCTTCATCGCCGAAACCGGGTCCCGCTCCGGCCCTGTCAGGCTGCTGTCCTCCGCCTCATCCCCCGAAATGGCCACATCCAAAAACAAAGCTTTATCCAACCACTTGAAAAAATCAGGTTCCGGTGCGGCGAAGTCTTCATCTTTGTTAAGCGCTTTGGGAAATGTGAACACCAGCGAATTCGCTTTGCCATCGTCGAGGGAGGAATGACGGTGCATCGGTTCACTTTCCCCATTCCGGCAATGTTGAGATTGATTTCATAGCCGCCATGCCCGCTGATTTTTTCATGGCTTGGGCAGATTCCAATCCGCCGTGGCCGCTTTCACCGACTGATAATTCTTGTCCAATTCCGGCTGGAGCAGAATCAAGGCGGCGATGCGGCGGGCCATGTGCGTGACTTCGCGCGCCTCGTCCGGCGTGAGCGGGCGACCGAGCAAATCGTGCTCGCGATACGACAGCCATTTCTTGATGACCTGATAACCGCCGATGGTGTAATCCCAGACCGGCGCGGGCATGTTGCGCCAGCAGGCGGCTTCGTTCATGAAAATGTCATGCGTGGCGGTGCCGAGGATTGTAGCGGCGGACGGCAGTCCGCCGGCGACTGAATCGTTGGAAGTTTGCGGCGGTCTCCCGACCGCCGCTACGACCAATTCCTCCGCCGTGAACGCGCGCGTTTCCAATTTGCCTTTGCCGGGCATCGTCACGCCGTTCTGCCCCGCGTGGCCCCAGCCGGCAGTGATGGAAAGATTTGCAGTCGAGGATAACACCGCGATCGTCTTCAGTTCCGGGCGGACATTTCCGTTGGCAACACCGGTCAATGGCGTTTCGGTGTCGAGCAAAGCGGCAATTGTTTGCCCAATTCAGCGGAGGCAAGTAACGCAACTTTGGAATCCGGCAATGGAATTCGCGGCCAATCCTGACGAACACCATCAGCGTTTTCCGCGAGATACGCTGGCGAATAACCGATGGCAAGCGCGTGCATCCAAATCAAAGCCGCCGTGTCCGTGTCGTCATCGGGATTCTGGGTGCCGAGTTTGGCGAGATACGCGCGGGCGGCAGGCGAAAGGTTGGCGGTGATTTTGCCTGCGTTGTAGACGGGTGGGCGTTCGTTGAAATGGCCGACGCCAGAACGGCGGCTAGAAAAAGAACTTTCATGTGCCTTGCTTTCATGTGCCTTGTATTTGCATTTCTTTATCCGCTATAAAACCGCAGAATCCTCAAATTCATTTTGCTGCCGGGACGCCGATTCCTTCGGAGAACCATCCCGTTCACTCAATAGCCATGCCCATGTGGGATGCCAAAAATATTATTTTACTCCTGAGAATTTCACTTCTGATATTCAAATCAAGCCGGATCAGCCGATCCGATCGCTAATATTCGGGCACCACCGCCCAAACTTGTGGAAAACGCACGCCCAGGCGCAATTCACCGCTGGGGATGACAAAGCGTTGCTTCCATTCGACCATGGGAATCGCCGCGCACGAGACAGGCGCCTGGCCGACAGAGTGCCAATAATTGTCTCGGGTGTCATAAATAAACATGTCTTTGGAAAATCCCGGATGCAACTCAAGAGGTTGGAACCCGGTGGTCGAGCCATCGTCGGCTCCCAGCACCAGGATTTTTGAACGGGCGAAGGGGGCCGCTGGGGGGAAGGAGCCGCCACGACGGGCTTGGGCACATCGGCAATACGTTTCCAACCCGTCGCTGGATTAAAGCGATAGGCATCCCGCAAATATGAGCGCGCGACCTTGCCGTGAGAATCCATCGTCAGATCGGTGCCGCTGACCAGAAAAAATGCCCCGTCTTGCACTGCGGCCACCGCCAACATGCGGGCTGGACCGGGCCAGGGCTCGAGTTCGCGCCATTGGAGATGGGATGCCCGGAGATCCAGCGCCCAGAACCGCCGCAACGCGGAAGTCGAATCCGGCGCTTCCTGACCGCCAGCAACATAAAGCACATCATTAAGCAGGGCATCGCAACCGTAAGCTAAAGGACTGGGGAGTGGCGGCAAGGCCCGCGTGGCTAGAATCCCGTGGCGAACCTCCAGGAGGCAAACATCCCGATAGTGTTGAGCGGCGTCACTGATCCGCCCCAGCCTTGAATCGGTTCGAGAACAAAACCGGCGACAGCGTTCGCGGTCGCGCGATCGAGATACTCCGCGTAGAACGCGATGTATTTGTC
>DMQW01000210.1 GCA_003455565.1 Limisphaerales bacterium | reverse complement strand
ACCGGCACGCGGAACGGTGAGCAGCTCACATAGGTCAGGCCGAGCTTGTGGCAGAATTTCACGGAGTCGGGGTCGCCGCCGTGTTCGCCGCAGATGCCGAGCTTGATGCCGGGACGGGTCTTGCTGCCCTTGGCAATCGCGATTTCCATGAGCTGGCCGACGCCGGTCTGATCAATCGAGGCGAACGGATTTTTCTTCATGATCTCCGCTTCCTGATACGCGCCAAGGAAGCTGCCGGAATCGTCGCGGCTCATGCCGAGACAGGTTTGCGTGAGGTCGTTCGTGCCGAAGCTGAAGAACTCCGCCGTCTGCGCGATTTCGTCCGCCGTCAACGCGCCGCGCGGAACTTCGATCATCGTGCCGACGTGATAGGTTAACTTCACCTTCTTCTCGGCCTGCACTTGTGCCGCGGTTTCGTGGACGATGGCGACCTGCAAATCCAGTTCGCGTTTGAAGCCGACGAGCGGAATCATGATTTCGGGTTTGCACTTGATGCCTTTCTTCACGCAATCGGCAGCGGCCTCGAACACGGCGCGCGATTGCATGCGCGTGATTTCGGGAAACTTGATGCCGAGACGGCAGCCACGGAAACCGAGCATCGGGTTGAACTCGTGCAGTTCGTTCACGCGGTTCATGATTTTCTCGACGGGAATATTGAGCTTCCGCGCGAGGTCCATCTGCGACTCCTTCGAGTTCGGCAGGAATTCGTGCAGCGGCGGATCGAGGAAACGGATCGTCGCCGGGAATCCTTTCAGCGCCTTGAAGATGCCGAAGAAGTCTTCGCGTTGATACGGAAGCAATTTCGCCAGCGCGGTTTCGCGGGCTTCGAGATTGTCGGCAAGAATCATTTCGCGCATCGCATCAATGCGATTGCCCTCGAAGAACATGTGTTCCGTGCGCGTGAGGCCGATGCCGGTCGCGCCGAACGCCATGGCGTTGGCGGCCTGCTCCGGCGTATCAGCGTTGGTGTGGACTTGCAGGCGCGTGGCCTGGTCGCACCACTTCATGAGCTGGTTGAAGCTCTTGAATTTTTCCGTGGCCTGCGCGGCCTTGTCGCCGTGAAGCAGGCCGGCGATGATTTCCGACGGCGCAGTTTTGATCTGACCGGCGTAAACGGTGCCAGCGGTTCCGTCAATGGAAAGGAAATCGCCTTCGTTGAAGGTCTGGCCATCCACGGTCACGCTTGGACCGTCATAATTCACTTGCAGCGCACTCGCGCCGCAGATGCAAACTTTGCCCATCTGCCGGGCGACGAGCGCCGCGTGCGAACTCACCCCACCGCGCGCGGTGAGAATGCCTTGCGCCGCGATCATCCCGCGCAAATCTTCCGGCGACGTTTCCACGCGAACGAGCAGAACTTTCTCGCCTTTTTCCGCAGCGGCCACGGCGCGGTCGGCGTTGAAATAAATTTTCCCAGTCGCCGCGCCCGGACCGGCGGGCAGACCGTTGGCGATGACTTTGGCCTTCTTGACTTCCGCGAGATCGAACACCGGCGCGAGAAGTTGGTCGAGTTGGTCAGCCGGGTTGCGCAAAATCGCCGTCTCCCAATCAATGAGTTTCTCCGCAACCATGTCCATCGAGAACTTGAGCGCGGCCATCGCGGTGCGCTTGCCATTGCGCGTCTGGAGCATGAACAGTTTGCCTTCCTGCACGGTGAATTCGATGTCCTGCACGTCCTTGAAATGTTTTTCCAACGTCTTGCGGACCGCCATTAGTTCCGCGTAAGACTTCGGCATCTGCTCCTTTAATTTCAACACAGGTTCCGGCGTGCGCACGCCAGCCACAACGTCTTCACCTTGCGCGTTGATGAGAAATTCGCCGTAAAATTCATTCGTGCCGTTCGCCGGATTGCGGGTGAACGCCACGCCCGAGCCGGAGGTTTCGCCGGTGTTGCCATAGACCATCGCCTGCACGTTGACAGCCGTTCCCCATTCAGTCGGGATATTATATTTGCGGCGATAAACCGTCGCGCGATCATTCATCCAGGAACCAAACACCGCACCCGCCGCGCCGCGCAACTGTTCCCATTGATCGTTCGGAAATACTTTGCCGGTGCGTTCTTTGACGAGCGCCTTGAATCGCTTCACGAGTTCCGCCTGGTCGGCCGCCGTGAGTTCGCTGTCCACAATGTCCTTGTGATAAACCTCGTGCTTGTATTCGTGGATGACCGTTTCAAACGGCTCGTGATCTTCGTCCGCGCGCTTTTGCACACCGATGACAACGTCGCCATACATCTGGATGAAACGGCGATAGCAATCCCACGCGAACCGCTCATTCTTCGTCGCCGCCGCGAGCGAGAGAACGGTCTGGTCGTTGAGACCAAGGTTCAAAATCGTGTCCATCATGCCCGGCATCGAATCGCGCGCACCGGAGCGCACCGCGACGAGCAGCGGCATCGCCTTCGCGTCGCCGAACTTGCAGCCCATGATTTTTTCCATGTTGACGATGCCGGCCTGCATCTGGCCTTGGAGTTCCTTCGGGTAGGTTTTCTTGTGCGCGTAGAAATATGTGCAGACTTCCGTGGTGATGGTGAAACCGGGAGGCACGGGCAGACCGATGCGCGTCATCTCGGCGAGATTCGCGCCCTTGCCGCCGAGCAGCGGCTTCATCGAGCCGTCGCCGTCAGCTTTTTTGTTGCCCCAGTTATAAACGTATTTGTTGGATTTTGCTTTGGCCATAAATTCAATGATGTCGGTTCAATTTTACCGGAAAACGAGCAGGGAAAATAGCAGACGAACCTTCGGAGTCAATGAATGAAGCGAACGCGGATTGACGCCGCGTTGACTCAAAATAAAGGACACCGGGGGAGGAGTTTTGTCGGGCGGCGAAACCATTCGTTGACTCACAATGCAGGACACCGGGGGGAAATGGGGTTATGAGTCTGCAATCCAAGCGTGAATATCTCGGCCAAATTCGTTCCCGGTATCGCCGGGCGGGGCGGGTTTATAAAAGTAAAATTCCCGACGAATACGGTCAGGTTTGCGGTTACGACCGCAAAGATGCCATCAAACGTCTGGCGGCGGATCCGCTGCGACCCCGGCGCAAGGCCGGCCGCAAACCGCGCTATGACAAGAAACTTTTGTTGCCAGGGCTCAAGCGGGTCTGGCTGGCCAACGATCAGATGTGTTCCAAACGACTCCGGGCCGCGCTGCCCAAATGGTTGCCGCATCGGTCACCGCTCTCGGCCGCCAGCCGGGCGCAATTGCTCGCCTTGAGTCCGGCCACGCTGAACCGGCTACTCCAACCGTTGCGGGTGCGTTATCCCGGCAAAGGTCTGGGCGGCACCAAGCCGGGCACGCGGCTCAAACATCCCCTCCCCCTCCGCACCGGCCACTGGGACATCACCCGTCCGGGTTTCATCGAGGCCGACACGGTGGCGCACGGCGGCAACTCGCTGGCCGGCAATTTCGTCTGGCGTCTGGTCTTTACGAACATTTTCAGCGGTTGGACCCAGTTGCGGGCGGTCTGGAACAAAGGCGCGGCGGGCATCCAGGAACAAATTGCGGATTGGAAAAAGCAGACGCCCTTTGCCCTCGAAGGCTTTGACTGCGACAACGGTTCGGAGTTCCTCAACTATCCGTTGCTGAACTATTTTACCCAGCGCGACCAGCCGGTGGCCTTCACCCGTTCCCGGCCGCATCACAAAAATGACAACACCCATGTCGAACAAAAAAACTGGACGCAGGTGCGGCAGTGGCTGGGCTGGGAACGCCTGGAAGATCCGCAGCTGGTGGCGCTCATCAACGATTTATATCGGGTGGAGTGGAGTGCCTATCAAAACTTTTTCTGTCCAAGCATGCAGCTCGCGAGCAAAGTCCGCGTGCGTTCCCGTTATGTCAAACGCGACGATCCCCCGCAAACCCCCTATGAACGGCGGCGGCAAAGTCCGACCGTCAGCGCCGAAAACAAAAACCGGTTGCAAGCCGATTATGCGCACTTCAACCCCTTCGTCCTGAAGAAAATCATTGAACAAAAACTCAAAAGAATTTTACGCTCCCAAGTGTCCACCAGATTAAGTCCTTGAACCCCTAATCGGTCAGCTCCCCCCGTGTCCTTTTAGTTTGAGTCAACGCGACAGATTTGGTCGCGTAATCGTTTTAGGCACAGCCTCAATCTTCCGCCTTGAACGCGCGCGAAATCAAATCGCGCACGGCCAGCTTCGGATTTTTGCCCTCGTAAAGCATCGCGTGAACTTCGTCCATGATCGGCGTCGGCACATTTTTTTGCCGCGCCAACCGGTGCGCCGAGCGCGCCGTGGGATAACCTTCGGCCAGTTTGGGATTCGAGGCCTGAATTTTTTCAATACTTTCGCCGCGACCGAGCCGTTCGCCCAGACTGCGGTTGCGGCTCTGCTTTGAAAAGCACGTCAGCATCAAATCGCCCAGCCCGCTCAAGCCGGAAAACGTCTCCGCCTGCGCGCCGCACGCCACGCCGAGCCGGCGCATTTCGGACAACGCCCGCGTGACCAGTCCGGCTTTCGTATTGTCGCCGTAGCCGAGGCCGTCGCTCACGCCCGCGCCGACGGCGATGACGTTTTTCAACGCGCCGCCGTATTCCACGCCTAGAATGTCCGTGCTGCGGTAAATCCGAAATTCCGGCCGATGAAAAAGTCCCTGCACCAGGTGCGCCGTGGCGTCGCTGTCGCTCGCAACGGAAACGGTCGTGGGAATGCCCAGCGCCACCTCGCGCGCAAAGCTCGGCCCGGACAACGCGACAACTTTGTCCGCCGAAGTCTGCTCGCGCAAAATCCGGCTCATCGTTTCGCCCGTTTCAAATTCGATGCCCTTCGTGACACTGACAAAAATTCCCGGATGCCCTTTCAGCTTCACCGCCACATCGCGGAAAAATTGCGACGGAATCGCCAGCACCAAAACTTCGCGGTCGGCTACGGCAGTTTGAAAATCGGTTTCCGTGTGCCAGTCCACCGGCAGTTTGACGCCGGGCAATAGCCGTTCGCTGCGGCCTTGTTTGAGTTCGGCGAGCAGCGCGGCGTTGATGTCCCAGAGCGTGACGGCGTGGCCGTTTTCGTGCAGGACTTTTGCGAGCGCCGCGCCCCAAGCACCTGCGCCAAGAACCGAGATTTTCATTTCGCCTCCTTCTTTTTTCCGAACCGGTTTTCCGTGCCCGCCATGAGCCGTTGGATGTTGGATTTGTGTTTGTAAATCGCCAGCACACCAAGCGCCGTCGTGACGATGCCGAGAAACAGATTGTGCGGCGTCATCACCCAGACCGTGGCGGACAGGGCAATCGCTGCCGCAATCGAACCGACGGAAGCGTAACGCGTCACCGCGATGGCCAGAATGAAAACGGCGAACGCCACCAGCACCGCCCAAGGAGCGAGCGCGAGATAAACTCCCGCCGTTGTCGCGATGCCTTTGCCGCCTTTGAATTTCAGCCAGCAGGTGTAATTGTGACCGAGCACGGCGAAAATTCCGGCGATGATTGGGAAATAGCTAAATGAATTGAACAACTCCTCAAAAGAATTCGTGCCATTATCTGGAGCGGAAGAATGCAAACCTGTTAATTGATTGGAAAAATAGATGTGGATAAACACTCCAAGCAAACACGCCGCGTAGCCTTTCACCGCATCTGCAAGCAAAACTAAAATTCCCGCCGGCTTGCCGAGGACGCGCATGGCGTTCGTCGCGCCGATGTTCCCACTGCCCATGCTGCGGATGTCTATGCCCTTCGCTTTCGCCACGAGAAAGCCGAATGGAATCGAGCCGAGCAGATACGCCGCGACCACGACAATGATGTAAGCGAGAACTGGCACAGCGGTAATCTAACGGTTGCCGGTTGCCGGTTGAAAGTTGAAAGTTGCGGCAAACTTTGAACTTTGAACCACGAACGCCGAACTTTAAGCTTCGCGCATGGCAAAAGTCAAAGTCGCCGTTCTCGGCACCGGCTCGCTCGGTCAGCATCACGCCCGCATTTATTCCGAACTCCACGCTGCCGGACAGGTGGAACTCACCGGCATTTACGACGCGCACCCGGAAACCGCCCGCAAAATCGCGGAGAAACACAAGCTGCACGTTTTTCATTCCATCGCCGAAGCCGCCGCCGCCAGCGACGCGCTGAACATCGTCACGCCCACCACCACGCATTTTGACATCGCCAAACAATTGCTCGCGCAGGGCAAACACGTCCTCGTCGAAAAACCGATGACGGACAGTTCCGAGCAGGCCGCCGAGTTGATTCAAATCGCGCAGCAGAAAAATTGCGTCCTGCAAGTCGGCCATGTCGAACGGTTCAATCCCGTTTTCACTTTTCTCCAGACCGTCGCCACCGAGCCAAAGTTCATCGAGTGCCATCGGCTTTCGCCCTTCCCTGCCCGCTCCACCGACATCGGCGTCGTCCTGGATTTGATGATTCACGATCTCGACGTGGTGCTCGCGTTCGTGAAATCGCCCGTGACCAGCGTGGACGCCGTGGGCATTCCCGTTTTGAGCAAGAGCGAGGACATCGCCAACGTGCGCCTGCGCTTCGCCAACGGCTGCGTCGCCAACCTCACCGCCAGCCGCGTCAGCCCGGAGCGGATGCGCAAGATCCGCGTCTTCAGCGGCCCGACCAATCCCTGCTATATTTCGCTCGATTACCGCGTGCAGGAAGGATTCATTTACCGCGTCGCCCGCGACGGCGAGGAAGAAAGTTCGCTGCTGAAAAAAGTGCTCGCCGCCAAGCTCGGCATCGGCAAAGACTCGACCATCGTCAGTCAGTTTGCCGGCAAAAAAATTGTGCGCGAGCCGGTGCCGATCGCGAAGGACGAACCGCTCAAGCTGG
>DMQW01000417.1:9751-20084 GCA_003455565.1 Limisphaerales bacterium | reverse complement strand
ACCGGATTTTGAGTTCCAAGGCGCGGCCGCCAGCACGCGGCTGGTTTACGTTCATCGCGTCGCCGGCGCCGCGGACATTTATTTTGTCTCCAACCAGCGGCGGCAATTTGATACCGCCGAATGCACCTTCCGTGTCAGTGGCAAAATTCCGGAGTTGTGGCATCCCGATACTGGTGTGATCGAAGCCGCGCCGGTCTGGAGTGCGCAAGATGGACGCACAAAGGTGCGGTTGAATTTTGAACCTGCCGGTTCGGTGTTTGTCGTTTTCCGTCAGGCGGCAAACAGCACGGATCATGTGATCGCCGTCAACAGCACCATCGTCACCGAAGCCATCACCGGGCCGAAGCTGGAAATTCAGCACGCCATTTACACCGCCACTGACGGCGCGGGCGGAATGGATGTGACCGCGAAACTTTCCGAGCTGGCGCGCGACGGCCAGTTCGCCGTGGCGGCGAACAACGACACCCTAGGCCGCGATCCGGCGGTGAATCACGAAAAGGAATTGCGCGTGGACTACACGCTCGATGGCAAGCCCGGCCATGCAGTCGTGCATGAAAACGACACGCTCACGCTGCCCGCGACGACGACCGTTGGCCAGTCGCCACAATGGGAAACAAGCACGGGCACGGGCGGTTCGCCAGTTGTGAAAGCGTGGGCCAGTGGCCGTGTCGAATTGCGCACGGCCAGCGGAAAAGTTTTGCACGCGGACGCGGCGGACTTGCCGTCACCGCAGGAAATAACCGGCGCGTGGAATTTAAGTTTTCCGCCGGACTGGGGCGCGCCACCCTCCGTCACATTGGAAAAATTAATTTCCTGGACCGACCACACCAACGACGGCGTGCGCTATTTTTCCGGCACCGCCAGTTACGAAAAGGAAATTGAGGTTTCTGCCGACCGATTGAATGGCGGACGCGAACTCTGGCTGGATCTCGGCGCGGTGAAAAATTTCGCCGAAGTTTCCTTGAACGGTCAGAACCTTGGGGTGCTGTGGAAACCGCCGTTCCGTGTGAACCTCACCGCCGCCGCGAAACCGGGCGTGAACAAACTGGTCGTCAAGGTCACGAACCTGTGGCCGAACCGGCTCATCGGCGATGAACAGTTGCCGCCGGATTGTGAATGGGACGGCAAGCAGCTCAAGGCGTGGCCGCAATGGTTCCTCGACGGCAAGCCCAGCCCGACTGGCCGACTGACCTTCACGACGTGGCACCACTGGACAAAAGATTCGCCGCTGCTGGAGTCGGGACTGATCGGCCCGGTGACGCTGCGCTCGGCTGAATTGATTCCCGCCAACTGATCCGGCGCAACTAGGCCATCGGCGCGAACGGCGGCGATCCGTCACAAACAAAATTCCCCATCCGCTTCGAGGTTGACTGGGTGCGCGTTTATCAGCACAACCGTTAGCGTCCGGTAATGAAACGCCGATTGGCACGAAAAACCCGCACTACGAGTTTCCAGACAAAGAGTGTAACCTTTTCCGCCCGATAATGGTCTATTGTTCGGCAAGTTTCTCTGATGCGCAGTTGGAATGCATCTTGGGGACATTACAAACAAACAACTAACCAAAAAAACATGAAAATAAGCAAATTCACAAAAATCCTGCTGGGCGCCGCTCTGGTGCTGGGCGCAATGACCCAAGCGCAGGCTCAAGACAAAAAAGTAGATCCGACGGGAACCTACATCTGGACCCAGCCGGGACGCAACGGCGGGGCGGACCGGACAAACACACTCGTGCTGAAACTGAACGGCGACAAGCTGACGGGCAAGCTCGCCATGCCGGGACGCGGCGGCAAGGTTAATGAAACGGAAATCGCCGACGGCAAAGTGACCGGCGCGGACGTATCATTCTGCGTGGTGCGCTCCTTCAATGGCAACAGCATGACAAACAGCTATTCCGGCACGATCGCGGACAGCGCCATCAAGGGTAAAATTAGTTTTGTCACCCAGAACGGCGATGCCAGGTCCCGCGATTGGGAAGCCAAGCTGCAGAAATAATCCGCCGCTTCAAATCTGAACGACAGTTCGCGCGCAGCCGAAAGGTTGCGCGCTTTTATTTTCGCCGCGATTGGCTATTCTCCGCGCCGATGTTAAGGACGTTGCGCAAAGCCGAATACGCCGAGCTGATGATTTTGTTTTTCATCCAGGCGGCGGCGATGGCCATCTGGTTCGTGCCGCTCGGCACGATTCTCGACGCGCACGGGATGAACGCGATCAAGCCGTTCGCTTTTGCCGCGAACGCCGTGGCGGCGTTCATTTCGCCTTTGATGTTCGGTGCGATGGCCGACCGTCATGTGCCGCCGGCGCGTGTGTTGCGCTGGCTCGCGCTCGCCACCGGCATCACGATGGCGGTCATTGCCACCGCCATCAAGGACGGCTGGAATCCGTGGCTGGTGCTGGCGCTGATCCAGGTTTTTTCGCTGTCCTACGCGCCGATGTTCAGCATTTCCACGGCGCTCGTCCTGGCACGGTTGGAAGATGCGAAAAAAGAATTCGGCCCCGTCCGCGCGCTCGCGACCATCGGCTGGATGTGCGGCGCCCTGCTCATCAGCCTGTTGAATCTGGACCGCTCGGCGTTCGCGGGTTATCTCGGCGCGGTGTTCTGGCTGCTCGTGGCGGGGTTCACTTTTTTTCTGCCGACATTGGAAATTCCAAAATCCGCCGAACATCTTTCGTGGCGCGAACGCCTCGGTCTCGACGCGCTGACGCTCTTGAAAGACCGCGACACGCGCGTCGTCTTCATCACCACGACGCTCTTCAGCATCCCGCTCTGCGCATTTTATCCGTATGCGCCGACGCATCTGCACGACCTCGGCTTCACGCACACGAGCGCGTGGATGAGCCTCGCGCAGGTCACGGAAATCATCGCCATGTTCAGCCTCGCGTGGCTGCTGCTGAACTGGCGGTTGAAATGGATTTTCGCCTGCGGCCTCGCCATCGGCGTGCTGCGGTTCGCGTTGAGCGCGGTGAATACAAAACATTCGCTGCTGCTCGGCGTGTCCCTGCACGGCGCGTCATTCGTCCTCGTCTTCATCACCGCGACAATCTATCTCGACCAGCACATTGACCACGCGTGGCGTTCGCGGGCGCAGGCGTTGCTGTCGCTGATGAACGGCGGCGTGGGCAACCTCATCGGCTATCTCGGCACCGGCTGGTGGTTCGCCGCGTGCGTGCGTCCGGGCGGCACACAATGGCCGCTCTTCTGGGGCGGACTCGCGGTCACCTTGGCGATGGTGCTGGTTTATTTTCTGACGGCGTATCGCGAGAAAGATTCGCGACGCGAGCAATCAACGCGTTAAACACGCATCAGCGAAACACAAATTACTACGCAAGAATCTGCTCGATGCGCGCCAGTTCTTCGCTGGTGAAATTCAAGTTGCGCGTTGCGCCCACGCAATCATCCACCTGGCTCACGCGGCTCGCACCGATGAGCGCGCTCGTCACCGCCTTGTGCCGCAACACCCACGCCAGCGCCATTTGCGCCAGCGTCTGCCCGCGCGATTGCGCGAGGTCGTTCAGTTTTTTCGTCTTCGCCAGCAACGCATCCGTGATGTCAGCCGGGCGGAGAAATCTCTGGTCATGACCCGCGCGTGAATCGGCGGGAATGCCCTTGAAATAACGGTCGGTCAGCAACCCTTTCGCGAGCGGCGAGAAGACGATGCCGCCGATGCCTTCCGCTTCCAGCGTGGCGAGCAACTGCGGTTCAACCCAACGATCCAACATGCTGTAACGCGGTTGATGGATGAGGCACGGCGTTCCCAGTTCGCGCAGAATCTTCGCGGCGCGCACGGTCTCGGCGGGTTGATAACTCGAGATGCCGGCGTAAAGCGCCTTGCCACTGCGGACGGCATGCGCAAGCGCACCCATCGTTTCCTCCAGCGGCGTGTCCGGATCAGGGCGATGCGAATAAAAAATGTCCACATACTCCAAGCCCATGCGCTTGAGCGACTGGTCGAGCGACGACAATAAATATTTCCGCGAACCCCATTCGCCATAAGGGCCGGGCCACATGTCGTAGCCGGCCTTGGTGGAGATGATCAGTTCGTCGCGCCACTTGCCGAGATCTTCGCGAAGGATGCGGCCGAAGGTTTCTTCCGCCGAACCCGCCGGCGGACCGTAGTTGTTCGCCAGATCAAAATGCGTGATGCCCAGATCGAAGGCGCGGCACGCGATGGCGCGGGCGTTCTCGTAGGAATCCTTCGCGCCGAAATTATGCCAGAGGCCGAGGGAAATCAGCGGCAGCTTGACGCCGGAGCGTCCGCAACGGCGGTAAAATTGCGGCGAGTCGTAACGGGTTGGATTGGGTGTATGCATGAAGTGAGTTTAACTGCGACCGCGAAATTCATCCATCAATTTCAGAATGCCCTCGCGGATTTCAAAAAGTTCCTTGCGCGCTTCGACGATCATCTTCTCCGGCAGAATCTTTTTCGGCGCGACGGCTTCGAGTCCGGCCTGGGATTTGTGCAAATGGTCGAGCGCGCGTTTCAAACATGCAACGATGAAGGCCGAATCGGCAAAGCCACGGTCTTGAGCAATGCCGTTGAGCGCGCCCGCCAGTTTCGCGCCCGTCGTTTGAAATTCAAAGATGAACTGCTGCAAATCTTCGTCCTCGGATTTTTTCAAGCCGAGCTTGTCCGTCTGCTTCCAGAACTTCATCGCGCTCTCGAAGCAGCGATGCTGGAGCGGATGTCGGAGATCGCCGTCCTTCGTGCGAATCCAGTCAATGCCTTCGCGATGTGGTTCGGGTTCGGGCGGCGGCTCGTTCAACGCTTCCTCGCAGGCACGGTTCATTTCCTCGATACGTTTGCTTTCTTCCTCGGCTTCCTCCTCCGTCAACTCGCGCAACCAACCCATCTCCTTCGCGATTTTTTCCTCGGCCTCGTCGGAGTCGCCGTATTTGTCGAGCAGTTCCAGGTATTTGTCCGTGCGCGCGTCGGACTCTTTCAGGAATTTTTCGTAATCGTGCTCGTCCCATTCCGCTTCCGGGTCTTTCTGGCCGCGCTTTTGTTTTTCCAACGCGTCGTTCAACTGCTTGGAGAACATTCCCCAGCCCGCCTCGGCGTCTTTGGCGCGCTGCTTTTCCTCGGCGGGCGTCAACCGCCATTCCGGCGTGGAAATCTCCAGTTCGTAATCCGTGCTCTCGATGACGACGCGCCCGTTGCCTTCGCTGAACCACTCGAGATAAAGCGCATTGGCCAGGTGCTCCGGCGGTTTCTCGCCGCGATCCATCATCGCCAACGCCTCCTCGTCGGGAATCGTGAACCCCCGCACTTTTTGTGACGCCGAGAGATTGCCGATCTGGCCACGTTGCAGCGGATTGAACTGCGGCTTCTTCGGCATCGGAAAAGTCTTGGCGGGATTCTTGAACTTGAGCAAACAACCCGCGAGGTCGGCACAGGCGTTGCCTTCAAGATCGAGTTTCACCGGCTCGTCGAGGCCTGCCAGCCAAAGCCTGCCGCGCACGCGGCCCTTCATGCGATTGTCAATCTCGCCGCGAATTACGCTGTCATAGATGCGCCAGGCCATGTCGGAGAATAATCATAGCACCCGTTCTGGGCAAAAGAGTTTTCTTGTCGCGTCGAAGCGTCGCGCAGACGGAAACCACGGATAAACACCGATGGATACGGATTCAATTAACGCAAAGACCGCAAAAATTCTTAACCGCTGATTGGCGCGAATCCGCGTTGATTCAAAGGGCTGACTCGTCGCGCCGAAATCGGATGAAGGCGGAAAGCCCAAAAGATAATAGCCCAAGGCGAGCGAAGTGAAACGCGCGACGCCCTGGGTTGATCGCCCTCTAAAATTTTCCAAGCCCTGTAAGGGCGGCAGAATCAAAAGCTCAAATTGACATCTTGGGCCGGCGCACGCTCCGTCTTGAGCGCGTGAATGTAAGTGAACTTCCACGCATCGCGCGCCTCAACAATCGCGAATCCAAGTTGCTTCAATCCCGCTACGAACGCCTCACGGTTCCCGAATCGTGACGTCGCTTCGAAAATGTGCAACTGCCCGTCGAGCTTCAGCACCCGCCATGCCTCGCGCAGATAGTCGGTAAAGTTCGCGCCCATCAGCGAGAGTGAGAACAATGCCACGTCGAGCGTGCCATCCTCCAGTGGCGTCTTGGACATATCGCACGCAACCACGTCGTCATTCGCCGCCACATAGTCGAAGTTGTGAACCGTGTGCCGGTCGGCCAATGCTTCGGCGACCTTTGCTTCGCCGCAGCCAAAATCCCCGATCACATAGTCGCTCCGCTGCTGTGCCCAGCGGATGAATTCCTCGAACGGCACGACCGACCAATCCTTCCGCGCATCGCGATAGAGCGTGTGATACTGCGCCCACTCTTCGGGATTTTGTTGCAGCCGCGTTTTGGTGGTCGAACTGCGGCTCTGATTCCACGTCCGGTTCATCGCCGAGAAATCACCATACGTCCGCGCACGCCGCTCTACTTCGCCGCTGTCCGCTTGCGGCAACGGCACGACGATGTGTGGCCGCTCAATCACTTCCACGCGCCCGGTTGTCAGCCGATCCAGCCAGCCCATCACGTCTTGATACGCCTGCGCCGACGTGCGCAAATGGCCTTCCGGCACAATGCCGTCCACCGCCGCGTCCGCGATAGACTTCTTGAAATGCAGCCGCCGCATCTTCGATCCGCACCACGACCACCGCTGCCCGTTCACGTCCGCGTAAGTGATCGGCACGATGACCGTCACCTTGTCCGCGTGCTGGCCTTGCCGGTAGATGCGCCCCTTGAGCTGCTCAAATTCCGCGTTCGTCCACGGCAGCACATTGATGATGAGCCGCTGGCAAACTTCCTGAAGTCCGTCCACGCCCGTCCCGATGGCGCTGGAACCAATCAGCACATCCACGTCGCCATGCAAAAATCCTTCCAGCCCGCTCTTGTCGTCGCCCGTAAAAAAGCCGACCCGCCAGCCATCCGCGACCAGCGCCTTGTAGAGCGCCGAATCAATGTCCTGAATGTAATGCGTGTAAAGCAGCGTCTTGGGCCGGATATTTTGCCGGATGATCGGCAGGCGAACGCGCGTTAAAATCTGCTCCAATGCCAGCGGCGAACCGTTCCGGCCCAGCGCCTTGATCTCCTCAACGCTGTCGCCGCAATCCACCTCCGGCGTCTGGAGTTCGCACACCGTTTGATATTCCGGCAGCCAACGCGTGCCAAGCGTGACCAGCCGCTGATGCAGCTTCATGCAATGCGCCACCGTCGGGCGTGTGTTCAGGTCGTCGTGCGTCAGCCCCGACACCATCTCCACCAGACTTTTGCCCTCCTGCAAATTGTTGATCACCGGCGTCGCCGACATTCCCAGCACGCACAACTGCGGCTGCTTCGCGGCGGCCAGGCTGATGAGCGCCGTCACCAGTTTCTTGCGCTTGGAAAGATTTTCCACCGTGCGCTGCTTGGTGAAATGAATTTCATCCACCACCACGAAATCAATCGCCTCCCGCTCCGCGAACTGCCGCACCTTGCCCTCCGAATCTTCCTGCTGAAATGCCTCGTAATTCAGGACAACGTAACGGTGTGCCGTCGCCGACTTGCCGATGCCGGTCGCGTCTTCCGCAATGGCCGTCCAATCCGGCGCAAAGGTTTTCGTCGCCACCAGACTGTCGGGATACGCTTTCAAAATCGCCGTCTTCCATCCCTCCACCACGCTGTTCGGACAACAAATCACCGTGAGCTTGGCGCCGACCACGCGGCTGGCCAGCACCGCCGACAGCGTCTTGCCCGCGCCCGTGCCCGACCAGTTTCCTTCCCGGCGCTTCTGCTGAATCCGCGACGCCACCAACCGCTGCATGAGATTCGGCAGCGCCGGCCTGCCCTCCACCGTGAACGCATAGCCCGCCGGAATCGGCAGCGATTTCACGCGCTGATACTCGGCCAAAAACTCTGCGCGCACCCGTTCCGCGTAGGCGTCGCCCTTGAAATCCCGTGCCTGTGCCACGGCGGCGGACTCATTCCGAAAGGCGTGCTTCCAAATTTTCGCCAGTGCCGAAGCCACGAGGAAATCAATCGCCTCCTGATCGGCGGAGACGACCACCGGCGACTGCAACGATTTCAGCACGTCCGCCGTGTCCGCCGAGGGCAGCTCCGCGCTTTCTTCCTGACCTTCGCCGACCGCGCCCAGTTCGGCTTCCTGGGCTGGTTTCGTCTCATCCAGCGATTCCAGCGTGAGCGTGGAATCCGCGAGGAACGAATCCACCAGCGACGTCTCGCCTTTGCAAAACTTCTCAATCTCCTCGAACGGAAACCGCCCCGTCGCCAGCGCATCAACAAACGCCTGACTCTTGCGGTCGCCAGTGAGCAAGCCGTTTTGCTGGAACAAAACGTAAAGCTCGGCGGGTGTGAAAGTGGCGAGGTGGTGCTTGAGTGAGTCAATGAATCCGCGAATAGCTGGCACTGTCCATCCCACTTTGCAGATAGGACAACCGTTCTTAAGAATACTTCGATTTTTGGGGCTGGTTTTCCACTCATGCGCTGGGTTCTGCGAACACTTCCACCACACCTTTCGTGCGGAGGCGACAGTTATATCGCTAGGCGTAAGCACCCCATTTTTTGTTGGATGCCATTCGCTGGCAAGGATAGGCGAAACCACAGCAAGTGACCTTTCGGAAGTTAAATTCCATGAGCTACAATATGGGCAACCATTTCCTCTTTTAACACGCGGTTGTATTCTCGCTTCCCATTCATGCTCTGGATTTTTGGCGCAGCGCCACCAAACCTTTTTGGCACTGCCAGACGTAACTTTATCTGGAGTGAGTTTTCCATTTTTAGAAGGATGCCATTCGGCGGCGAGCTTCGGAAAGAGCGCTGCCAGTGAGTTCGTCGCATCCGCAGCCTGCCCAGCGCAAAAAGGACAACCATTTCCACGCCGCGCGCGGTTTGATACGGTGCATTCCCATTCGTGCAATGGATTGGTCACACATATCCACCAAATTTTCTTCCGCGATGAGCCGGCATGAACATCAGACGGCAACACCCCGAAGTTTCGGGTTGGATGCCATTCTTTTAGAAGTTGCAGATGAGTTTCACCAAGCGGTCGCCGAACTCTTGCGTTGCTTACTACACGAGCGCAAATCGGGCAGCCAAGTTCAGGATTTTGAGCCCGCGACCGAATCTTTGATTTCCAAGAATGGCTTGCATCATTTGGACACTGCCACCAAGCCGTGAACGAACTGGCAGCATAGAAATCAGTCGGCTTCTTGTCTGCATTCTTGGTCGGATGCCATTGCGCTGCTAATTTCGGATAGCGACCACCGAACGAATTCTCAGTGGTTAACCTGTGGCCGGAACAGTATGGACAGCCACTTTGCTGGCTCGTGCGGCGCACAACTGTTGTCTGCCACTCGTGTTCAGAACTTTTGGAGCAACGCCACCAAAATTTCTTCGTGCTCCGGTAGAGCAATTTGTCAGGTTTTGTGTCGCCGTTTTTAGTCGGATGGAATTCCGCCGCGATCACCGGGAATCGAGCGGTGAGGGAATCTTCCGGTGCAACTTTTCGACCGGCACAAAAAGGACAAGCGTTCCCTTGATGTGTTCGATGCCAGGGACGTGCCTGCCATTCATGTCCCTTCGGACAGACCCACCAAATCGGCCAGGTGTTATTGGCCTTAACATCATCCGGCGAGACGTTTCCGTTTTTGTTGGGATGCCACTGAGCCGCGAGCAGCGGATGCGATTGGGAGAGCGGCACAAACGCCTTCTTCCCGCGCGCGGATGTCCCGGCCTGATTCATGGCCCCCATGCTACCGCCGCCGCCCCGCCGTTGCCAACCAAACTCGTCGCGCCTCTTCAGGGCGCAAAATTATTTTCCACGTCAAACCCAGGCCGTCGCTCGCCAACTCGCTTTGCCCTGGGCTATTATCTTTCGGGCTTTCAGCCCTTTGAATCAGCGTGCATCAGCGTTAATCAGCGGTTAAGAACCTTTGCGGTCTTTGCACCTTGGCGTCTTTGCGTTAATTGAATCCGTGTCCATCCGTGGTTAAAGCCCCAGTTTCTTAAACCGGTTGTTCACTTCCTTGAAATGGAAATCGAACAGGAAAAGCCTTTCGAGTTTGTCTTGCGCCGTGGTTAAGATGTCAATTCAGCGGCGACTTTGTAGCCCCACGCTCCGCCGTAAAGACGCAGTTTCTTAATCACCGCAGGAATTTCATCTTCCGTTACGGCCCAGTGTTCACTCACATACCAGTTCGCCTGCCCCGACAATTCCTGCACTGCCTGGCGCGCGAGTTCAAGCCGGCGCTGGCATTGTTCGGAAATTGGTTGCGTCATGTTCACGGTGTTCAAATTAGCCCGTTTTCAGACGGCGAACAAGCCTGCGATTCACAG
>DMQW01000417.1:0-9461 GCA_003455565.1 Limisphaerales bacterium | reverse complement strand
AAATCTGCGTCGTCGCGGCCGGCGTGTTTGGTTTCCCATGTTTTCATCGCGTTGCGCTGGACGAGATCGTAAGCCTCTTCGCGCGTCAGACCTTTTTTGATCAACGCGAGCAGGACGGTCTGCGAATTCCACATGCCGAGCGAGAGGCCGAGATTTTTTTTCATGTTCTCGGGATAGACGACCACGCCGTCCATCAGGCGCGTGAGCAGACCGAACATGTAATCAAGCAGCGTGCAAGAATCGGGGAAGATGATGCGCTCAACCGATGAATGTGAGATGTCGCGTTCGTGCCAGAGCGCGACGTTTTCCAGCGCGGCGATGGCGTTGCCACGCAGCACGCGCGCGAGGCCGGTGAGGCGTTCCCACGTGATGGGATTGCGCTTGTGCGGCATGGCGCTCGAACCTTTTTGGCCTTTGGTGAACGGCTCTTCGGCTTCGAGAACTTCCGTGCGCTGCAAATGCCGGAACTCAACCGCCCAACGCTCAATGCTCGCGCCGATGAGCGCGAGTGTGATTTGAAATTCGGCGTGAATGTCGCGCTGGATAACTTGCGTGGCAATGGGCGCGGGCTGGAGGCCGAGGTGTTTGCACACGGCCAATTCAACTCGCGGTGAAAGGTGAGCGTTCGTGCCGACGGCGCCGGAAAGTTTGCCGATGGCGACGACGGCGCGGGCGCGTTGGAGGCGTTCGAGTGCGCGGCGGAATTCGTCGTGCATCAAAGCCATTTTCAAACCGAACGTGGTCGGTTCGCCGTGGATGCCGTGGCTGCGTCCGATGCACGGCGTGAATTTATGCTCCTTCGCGCGGCGGGCAATGATCGGCAGCAGCGTCTTCACGTCGGCGATGAGGATGTCGGCGGACTGAACCATCTGCACGGCGAAGCAGGTGTCCACGATGTCGCTGCTCGTGAGGCCGAAGTGCAGCCAGCGGCTGGCAGGGTCGTTGATCTGTTCGGCAACGGCGGTGGTGAAACCGAGGACGTCGTGGTTCAGGACTTTCTCCAATTCTTTCGCGCGTTCGGTCAGGGCTTTGGTGTCGGCGAAACATTTTTCCGCGCCACATTTCATCTTCGCGAAGTCGGCTTTTGGCACGATGCCTTCCTTTACCAACTCTTCGCTGGCGAGGAGTTCGATTTGCAGCCAGACCTTGAGTTTGTTTTCGTCGGTCCAGATGGCGCGCATTTCGGGGCGTGAATAACGTAAAATCATGGCTCAATTAAAACTGAAAACGGAAAAATTAAAAAGGCGGAACTGCTGGGGCGCATCTTAAAATGGTGGCACGGGCGTCGCGCCCGTCAAATCCGGCGTCGCGCCGGATTTCGTCAGAGGTCGTCCCTACTCTTATTTCGCAGAAACCAAAGCCAGTCCACGCCACCCGACGGTTTCGGGCGAGACGCCCGAAACGACAGGCCGGAGGCCTGTGCCACCCAGAGTTTTTCAAACCCGCCGCACCAATCACGGCTGCTGGTTGCATGGCTCCAGCCAGCGCGATTGCAGCAGCACGTTCGCCACCGTGATGAGTCCGCCGCCGAGGAGCAGGCGCAAGGTGAGTTGTTCGTTGGCGTAATTAATGTCGCTCCAGTGCGACAACCAGCCGGGCAGAAACAGCGCCAGCACGCTGGCGATGACCGGCTCGATGCAATAAATCAATCCGGCTTCGGTCGCCGACACATGGCGTTGCCAGCGGTTCATCATCGTATAGGCGATCACCGTGCAGAAGACGACGAGCACCGCGAGCAGCCCGCAAGCCGCCGGCGACGCATAGGCGCGCAGGCAGGCCGCCG
Source organism: Limisphaerales bacterium (assembly GCA_003455565.1). Lineage (GTDB taxonomy): Bacteria > Verrucomicrobiota > Verrucomicrobiia > Limisphaerales > UBA11358 > UBA11358. Next base: position 7,678 of record DMQW01000417.1, on the reverse strand, counting down.
CACTTGGAGCCGTCGCCCAGACGAGCGGGAGACAGAGCAACGCGATTCCCAGCAGCATCACGGTGGAAAAATTTCCCGGGCGGTTCGCGGCGTAACGCGGATTTTCGAGCAGCAGAATCTGGCCCGTGAACATCAGCGACGCGATGAGTGTTTCCAGTTCGCCGCGCCCCAGCTTGAACGAATGAAAATTCACATTCGCCAGGAGCGCCACGCCGGCGAGCACGAGCAGCGTGCTCAAAAATATTTTCAGCGATGGACAACGGCGGTTCACCAGCGCCACCCACAACGGGATGAACAAACAATAACCCTGCGTGAGAAACGCCGACGTGGACGCCAGCGTGTAGGCCAGGCCGTCCATCTGGAAAAGAATTCCGCCCACGCCAAAAAATGCGAGCGCCAGCCCCTGCTCCATTTCCCGGCGGGAAATGGTTTTGAGCGCGGGAACATTGAACAATAGCAGCAGCAAACCCGCCGCGCCGAAACGATACATCACGCCGAGCGAAGTGAAAAACCAACTGCCGGCGTCCGGCAAAAGTTTGTGCTGCTCCAGCGCCAGCGCCTTCATCGCGGGAAAACTCAAGGCCCACATGGCCGTGCAAAACACCAGCGCACGGATGGCCTGGCCGTGGAGATTTTCGGCGGACATGAGGGGCGCGCGGTTCAAGAACGGGTCATTTTCTGGCGCGCGGCTTCGAGGATTTCGCGTTCGCGCGGCGTGAGGCTCTGGATGCCGTGCGCGGAAATTTTTTCAAGGATCGGGTCAACCTGTTCTTCCACAAAATTGCCGCCGGACTTTTTGCCCAGCGGTTCCAACGCTGGCCGGCGTGGCTTGCTCTGCGCGGGCGGGCGCAGCGTTCCCGTCAGCCGCGACCAGTCGCCTTGAAGAATTTTGCGGACAAAAAACCAGCCCATCGCCATGCCGCCAAGATGCGCGGCGTTGGCGACATTGCCGCCAAAAACCGACTCGGAAAAAACAATCCCGGCCACCGCCAGCACGCCCGACAAGATCAGGAGGGTCTTCGCGCGCATCCGCACGGGAATCACAAAGAAAATCAGAATCATCAGCTCGCGCTCCGGGTAAAGCATCGCAAACGCCGCGACCAGGCCGAACGCACAAGCTGACGCGCCCACCACCGTGCCGCCGAATAATTCCGGCCAGACGATGGCCGTCAGAATTTGAAACACGCCGCCGACAATTCCGCTCGAAAAAACGAGCGCGAGAAATTTTTTCCCGCCGAGAAACGATTCCAGTGCCCGGCCAAAAACGTAAATCGCCCAACTGTTCAACGCCAGATGCCAAAACCCCGCGTGCATGAACTGATACGTCACCAACTGCCAGACGTAACCATGCTCGATGCCTTCCTTGCTCAAGGCGAAAAAATTATTGCAGAATTCATTGCCAGGAACCAGCAACCGGGGCGTGGGTGACACAAGAATTTCAGCAATGAAAACCACTGCGTAGGCGGTGAGCAGCGCCAGCGTCCACGACCAGCGCGGCCAGCTCGGCCAGCGTATCGGGTCTCGATACTCCGGCTGCCGCATATAATCGCGATCTTCAATCATGGTCAGAATTCTAACGTCTAAAGCTCAACTTTCAAACCGCTTTCCGCCGCCACCAGAACATCCGTTCCCTGCCCTCGCGGTTCGGATACGAGCGCGGCGTCCAGTCGGCCAGCAAATCGAAGTGCGGCGAAAATCTTTCAAGCTGTTCCACGCGCGTCGTCGGCCACGGCGGGCCGTCCGGGCCGCAGTCGAAATAATTTACCGCCAGAAAATTTCCGCCCGGCTTCAACCAGCGCAGCACGGCGCGGGCGTATTCATCGCGTTCATCAGGTTGGATGGCGCAGAACAAAGTATGTTCAAACAGCCAGTCAAATTTCTGCGGCGGTTGGTCGCGCAGAAAATCGGCGGGTTGAAACGTGGCGGTGAGTCCGGCGGCCCTGGTTTTTTCCCTGGCCAGACGAATTCCACCCGGCGCAATGTCGAAACCAAATGTTTCAAATCCGGCTTTCGCAAATTCGCGGACGTCGTGACCGGTGCCGCAGCCGGGAACACAAATGGTTCCGCGCGGCAACTCCGGGTGCGCCGCCAGAAAATCCACCAAGCCCGGCGACGCCGCGCCTTTTTCCCACGGCATGTCGGCGGATTGGTAACGGGCTTCCCAGTATTCTTGGTTCATTGGATTGGCGATTTACGAATTACGATTTACGCAGTTCACGACCATTCGTTCGTAAATCGTAAATCGCATATCGTAAATTAAGAAGCGATCAGTCCATCCACCAGTTCAATCACGCGAGGCGCGGTCGCAGCAACTTTTGCGTCGTGCGTGGCGATGATCAACGTCATTTGTTTTTCCGCGCGCAATTGTTTGAGCAGTTCGATGATTTCGCCGCCGGTGTGCGAATCCAGGTTGCCGGTCGGCTCGTCGGCCAGCAGCAATTCCGGTTCGTTGACGAGCGCGCGGGCGATGGCGACGCGCTGCTGTTCGCCGCCGGAAAGTTCGGACGGCTTGTGCTCCAGCCGTTCGCCGAGACCGACGCGGGCGAGCAGTTCGCGTCCGCGTTTTTCCGCCTGCGCCGCCGGAGTTCGCGCGATGCGGGCGGGAAGACAGACATTTTCAAGCGCGGTGAGTTCGGGCAGCAGATGATACGCTTGAAAAATAAAGCCGACGCGGCGGTTGCGGAAATTCGTCAGCCGGCTTTCCGAAAACGCGGCAAGATTTTGTCCGCAGAAAATGATTTCGCCCGCGTTCGGCGAATCGAGGCCGCCGATGAGATGGAGCAGCGTGCTTTTGCCCGTGCCGGACGCGCCGCGCAACGCCACAAAATCGCCGCGCGAAATTTCCAGGTCCACGCCGCGCAGGACTTCGAGCGTGCGTTTGCCGACGGCGTAAGTTTTTTTGAGTCCGCGCGCGGACAAGATCGGTTCACTCATGGCAAACCTCCAATTGAAAAAAAAGAAACATCCAACATCCAACATCCAACATCGAAAATGTCGCGCTGCCGGAGTTCATTGGATGTTCGGCGTTGGATGTTGGTTGTTCGATGTTTTTAAAATTATTCATAACGCAGGGCCTCCACAGGTTTCAAACTGCCGGCACGCCACGCGGGCAGCAAGCCGCCCAGAATGCAGATCACAAATGAGGTGACACAGATCACCGCGACATCACCCGGCGTGATCAGCGCGGGCAATTCGTTGAATTGATAAACGGACGCAGGAAACAATTCCCAACCCGTCGCGTTGCGCATGAAGTGCAGGAACTCATTGCGATAATGCACCGCGAGCATTCCCAGGCCAAAACCGGAAGCGACGCCGATGACGCCGATGATGGCGCTTTGGAAAAGAAAAATGCCGGAGATTTGCAGCTTGCTCGCGCCAAGCGCTTTTAACATTCCGATCTCGCGCGTCTTCTGGATGACGAAGGTGATCTGCGCGCTCAAGATGCAGAGCGCCGCAACGAGGACGATGAAAAACAACAGGTAAAACATGACATTTTTCTCGACGACCAGCGCGCTGAGAATGCCGGAGCTTTGTTCCATCCAGGTGCTGACGTAAAAGTCATCGCCCAATGTTTTTTCCAACTGCGCCTTGGCCACGGTGGCTTGATATGGGTCATCCAGCGTCACAAACAGTCCGTGAACGGAATCCTCGAGGTCATACATGTCCTGGGCATTTTCCAGCGAGGTGATGATGACGCGCGAATCAAATTCGTAATAGCCGGTGTCGAAAATGCCGCGCACTTCGTAGTCGCCCGGCAAAATCGTCTCGTCCTCCTTGCGATCATGCGCGGCCTTCATTTTTTTAATTTCGCGGGCGGAATAAAGCGAAAGATGGTCGCCAACTTGCAATCGCAGATTGTTCGCGAAGTCAACGCCGACGAGCAGGCCGCGTCCGCTCAAATCAAATTTTCCGGCGACGAGATCGTGCGACAAATGGCTCGTCTTGCTTTCGATTTCCGGATCAATGCCGCGCATCATCGGCGCATCAAACAAAGCCTGACGGTTCGTGTCGCCCTGCGTCTCCACCAACACCGGGCCGGCCACGAACGGCGAAACGCCAAGGACATTTTTGTTCGACGCAATCACGTCGGCCACGGCCTGATAGTTTTTCATCGTCGTGCTCGTTTGCGTCACCGGGTCTACTTGCGTGACGGTGAGGTGCGGTTGAAAGCCGAGGATTTTTCCGCGCAGGTCGTGGTCGAACCCGCTCATCACGCTGATGACGATGATCAAAACCGCGACGCCGAGCGCGACGCCGAGGATGGAAATGAGCGTGATGATGGAAACAAACGTCCGTCTGGGCCGCAGATAACGCAGCGCGAGGAGCAGTTCAAACGGAAGTTTCGACATGGGCGCAGGCTAAAGAGAAGGCGCGGTTGTGTCAATTTTCGGCGCGAAGTTCCGCATAACACTTCACCGCATAATCCACCCGCCGCCGACCACCAGATCGTCCTGATAAAACACCGCCGCCTGACCGGGCGTGACGGCGCGTTGGGGCGTGTGCAGTTTCACGCGCACGGAATTATTTTCCAGCGGCGTCACGGTCGCGGGCGTGCCGGGATGGTTGTAACGGATTTTTGCCGTGACTTCGATTGGCCCGGTTAGTTTGTCGAACGGATGCCAGTTGCAGCGGTCGGCGATAAATTCATCGCGGTCGAGCGCGGAATCGTCGCCGACGACGACGCGATTATTTTCCGCATCGAGTTCCACAACATAGACCGGCTTCGGCGTCGTGATGCCCAGACCTTTGCGCTGACCGATGGTGTAAAACGCGATTCCGTCGTGCTGGCCGAGAACGTGGCCGTGCAAGTCCACAATCTCGCCGCGATGCTTCTGCACGAGGTTCGCCGACTGGAGAAAGCCGCCGTAATTGTTGTCCGGCACGAAACAGATTTCCATGCTCTCCTCCTTGTCGGCGGTCTTGAGATTGCAGTGGCGTGCCACTGCACGCGTGTCGCTCTTGGTCTTTTCGCCGAGCGGAAAAATCGCGCGGGCAAGCTGGTCCTGCCGGAGCGAGAACAGAAAATAACTTTGATCCTTCCGCGAATCGCGTCCGCGCTTGAGGAGATAGCGCCCCTCACCCGGCTTCGCCACCCTCTCCCCATCCGATGGAGAGAGGGAAGGGGTGAGGGGTCGTTCAATCCTCGCGAAATGTCCCGTCGCAATAAAATCCGCACCAAGCTGGTCCGCGCGGTCAATGAGCCGGCCAAACTTCAAATTCTGATTGCACATCACGCACGGGTTCGGCGTGCGGCCGGCCTTGTATTCGTCGGCGAAGTATTGGATGACGTGCTTCTGGAATTCCGCCGCCTCGTCAATGAGGTAATACGGGATGTCGAGCTTGTGGCACACGGAGCGCGCGTCGGTGACGGCCTGCGGGCCGCAGCATTTGTCCTCGGCGCGGTTCACGCAATCCTGCGGCCAGAGCTTGAGCGTGATGCCGATGACCTCGTAACCCTGCTCGATCAAAAGCGCCGCCGTCGCCGAGGAATCAACTCCTCCGCTCATGCCGCAGACGACGCGCTGACGCTTTTGCGAATTCACAGTGGGACATTATACAATGCGCAGGCGGCGTGTAAAATGGTTTGCGAAGTGCGTTAAAGGAAAATGCCAACCCGGTAGATTAACGTGGCGTGACACCAGCGCGGCGAACGCCTCCTCGGAATTGCAGCGGGGATATTCGCGCAGGGTCAGGTCGTCATTCATCGTTTCCATATACATTTACGCGACGGCGAAAGGGTAACAGACTTTTTTTGCTGCGAAGGATAAATATAAAAGGAAGGTCATTCTGTCAGTGAATAGAATATCTCATGTTGACGGCCATTTGGATAAATGATTAAATCGGCCCCAGCGCAGGCAACCATGAAAAAGCTTTTTGTTCTTTTGGCGGCGGGCTGGTTTCTATTTTCAGCGGCCAGCCACGGCGCGGAAACGGCGCAGGCGCGGCTCTTTTGTTATTCGCTTCGGTTTGCCGAAGGCACCACCTATGGAGGCACCTTGGATTTGAGCACCATTTCGGGAACGTCCAACGGCGAGTTGTGGACATACCCCGATAACACCGGTGCCAGCCACTTTTCGTTGTATGATGGTGGTTACGGAACAATTCCTGGAACAATCCAGTATGTGTATTTGCCGCCGGTTGCCGACGCGAACGGCAATGGCTTCAATGATTTCTTTGAAGTTTCACAAGGTTTGGCCAACACCGTCACTTCGGGCAGATACACCACTGTCATCAGCGAAGGCGACATCACGGCGACTTGGAGCCGGCCCGCCGGTTCAAAAGACGGCACCTGCATCCTCAATTTCAATGACGATACTTATGGGGATTTGGGCGATTACACGTGCCCGTTTGAAGTCATCGAATACACCGGCCCGCTGGCTTACACGCCCGGCTCGAACACGGTTTCGGCCACCGTCAACCTGGCCCAGACCGGCAAGCCGGCGAACACGCTTCAAGGGCCAATCGTTTTTGACAAATCCGTTACGGATCGTTTCAACACGCTGACCAACCAGCCCGGCGTCTGGACCAACGCCGTCTCGCAGACACTCACCTTCGACAACGAAGTGTTCACCCGCGACCCGGCCTGGCCCACCAACTACGTCGGCTATGTTTTCTTTGCCGACGGCGCCCCAAACACAGCGGCACCCGACTACCGACTGTGGGTGCTTTCCATTGATGACACGAACGACAGCAACGCCAATGGCATTCCGGATTTCAGCGACGATCCCGCCGTGGTTCTGCCCCGCGCGCCGCAGCTTTCGCTGGCACTCGGCCCGACCAATTTGCTGCTCACCATCAGCGGCGATGTGGGCCATGTCCACCAGATTGTTGAATCCACCTCGCTGGCCTTGCCTCATTGGACCACGAACCAATCCCTAACCCTCACGACCGATCCCCAAACCGTTTCGCTGCCGCTCCCCGCCACCGCGACGAAGTTCTGGCGGGTGTTTGCGAACTGAATCCAGGTCATTGGCGGACGAGCCAATCGGTTTCGACTGCATTTGATGGCGTTGGCGGGAGCGGTATTGTCGTCCGATTCCAGCAACAGCGCCGCCGTGGCGGAGGAGTCCACTCCCCCGCTCATGCCGCAGACGACGCGCTGACGCTTTTGCGAATTCACAGACGGACATTATATCAGGCGCGGGCGGTGTGTAAAATGGTTTGCGCTCAACACGGCATGAGTTAATTTAGCTCCACGATGATTGTTCCAATTACAAAAGTGCAACTCCGGCAGGACGAAGATGGCGTGTGGATTGCCAAATCATCCTTGCTGCCCGGCTGTCACGCGCATGGGCGCGACCGCGGCGAAGCCACATTACGATTTCAACAAGCCGCCAAAGAACACCTCGAAGCACTCCTTGAAACTGGTCGCTCAATTCCCGAAGCTTTTCGCGATAAATTTGTTCTCGCCGCCTGACCGTGGGAAAATACCCTTCATGGAATTGCCGCCAATTGGAACGTCGCCTGCGCGAGATTGGTTGCGAACTTATTCGCACCGCCGGCAGCCATCGGCATTATTCAAATCCATTTCGTTCCGACCGGCTCATCACTTTTGCATGGCATCCGGGCGATGTGCCGCGCGGCATTATTGCCGACATCGTTGAAGACCTCGGTATCAGCCGCGACGACTTTTACTTCAAGAAATTTTAAGCTGTTCCCCCGCTCATGCCGCAGACGA
>DMQW01000213.1 GCA_003455565.1 Limisphaerales bacterium | reverse complement strand
GCCAGAACGATCTCGTATTCGCCATGCTTCCCGGCCAACGCGTCCTTGGTGACCACCGGCAGGTTGTAGGCCGCGTCCCCCGACGCGGCGTCCGTTGTGTCCCGCACCCGCCCGCCCGATGAGGGCATCGGGCCTACATCGGTTTCCCCGATCCCATGTAACAAAAGATTCATCGCGCAGAGACGCGTGACACTGTCCACCAGTTCGATGCCGAAGAACGTGCCGCTCTTGAGCTTCTTCTTTTGCGCCCGGTCGAGCGCGTGATGCTTGGCCAGATAATCATGCGCCGCGAGCAGGAAACCACCCGTGCCACAAGCCGGATCGCAAATGGCCTGTCCCGGTTGCGGGGCGATAACCTCCACCATCGCGGCGATGAGCGGACGCGGCGTGAAGTATTGGCCCGCGCCGCCTTTCACATCCTCGGCGTTCTTTTGCAGCAATCCCTCGTAAGCGTCGCCCTTCACGTCGGCTGAGAGGCTGGACCACGTATCGCCAGCCAGGGGTCCTGGCTTGTCAATCAGGTCCACGATGAGCCGGCGCAGCTTGGCCGGGTCTTGGATTTTGTTCTGCGCCTTGCGGAAAATGACGCCGAGCATGCCCGACCGCTTGCCGAGTTCCTCCAACGTATGGCGGTAATGAATTTCCAGCTCGTCGCCATCCTTGGCCAGCAACGCCGGCCAATCCTTGCCCTTGGGAATGGGCGACGGCTTGTTGAACGGCGGACGCGACTGCTCATCCGCCATTTTCAGGAACAGCAGAAACGTCAACTGCTCCACATAATCGCCATACGACAAACCATCGTCGCGGAGAATATTGCAATAATTCCAAAGTTTCTGAACGAGGGCGCTGGGATTGCTCATGAAAAGTGAACTGTCAAAATTGCCAACCTTCGCGACGCATGAGGCCGAGCAGGCTGATGCACGGAACACCCAGCTCCCGGCAAACGTCAGGAATAAAATGCGTGCGCTTTGGATTGCGTTTTTCTGCGGCTGGAGTTTCCTGTGTCACCACAATCCCGCCACGCATTTTCGCCAGCGCAATAACATACGCGTCGGCTTCTTCATATTCGGCGCGGGGATCTCGCAAGCCGGCAAACTGGTCTTGAATCGCCTGTGCCTCGGCAAGCACCTCGGCAGTTGGAACGAAAATTCCAGCGTTATTTTCCGTCCAATCATTAAGACCCGTTGTTCCGACCGCGCCAATTTCTTCTTTCACCAACGCTGGCGCAAGTAACCGCTCGGCAGCAATTAATGCGTCAACGCTTGCCACCAAACCGGTGAAAACATCCGCCGGATAATATCGCGCCTGCCAGTCCATGAAAGAACTGGAATCCACCGAGTAAATGGGCGGTGGCGTAGTTTTACTCATCGAATAAAATGTCTCCTGGCCCTTCCATCAGATGCGTTCGCAACTTGTCGAAGTGTTCAAACTTCAAGTCGAGATACCTTGAGGCGTCCACAGGCGTGATTCGGTTTGACGAAAGTGCTTCCAGCACCAGCTTGGCGAATGGCTGGCCAGCCCGGTTCACTGCTTTTTGCACCGGCGTGGCAAAACCTCCACGGCGCGGCGGCAACGTCGCCACATAAGCCTGCCATTGTTCCCGCCAGGCGTTGTATTGCGTCCAATTGATATAGCCTGATTCCCGCAACCGCGTTGCCATCGCCAGCGGGGTCAGCCTGAATTTCTTTGCCACAGGGCGGACACTGTCAATATCCCAAACCGCCCGTTGCATTCTCAGCCGGCCAATCAAATCGCGCAGCGCATCGTCCGGAACAAGCGTGTGGCTCGCAGCCGCCTCGGCGAAGCGCTCCACCGCCAACCATTCTTCCCCTCTGCGTTTTTCTCTGGCGGCAGATTCTTCCTCTTTTCCAGCCGCCAACATGAGATGAACGATTTCATGAAAAAGCGTGAACGCCTTCGCCTCTGGCATTTCCTTGCCATTGATGCCAGCGACGGGCATGGGCGTCCGTAACAGCACCAGCCCACGAACTTCCTTAAGCGAAACTTTTATGAACTGGAAAACCAGCACGCCTATTTTGTCGCCCGCTGCGCGCCATTCCCGCCACGCCTCCCATTCATTCGCCCAGCCAAGCTGGGCTTCCACCGTCACACCAGTTGCCTGCCGCAGTCGCTGACCCACTTCCGCCGGCGATTCCCGCAAATGGGCGCGCAGGGAAAATTCCGAAATCGGTTCGCCGAGTTCGCCCATCAAGTTGAGGGCGTTCTCCCGGCGTGTCAGCATCTGGCGCAAGGCCAGCCGCAATTCTGGTGATTCGTGCCCCGGCTCGACATCGGGCAAACGCCGATACTCCGCCGCCAGCGGTGGCAATTGCGGTGGACGCGGCATGAAAAAAACGCTGAGCGGGCGATGGAAAAACCGTGCGAGCGATTCGACTTGCCGGAGCGTTGGTTGACGCTCGCCCTTTTCCCATTCGGCAACCCGTTCCTCCCTCACTTGCAGCCGCTTTGCAACGTGATCCACGTCATAGCCGCTCTCCGCGCGTGCCCATGTGAGAAGCGACGGATTGATGGTGATGGCCGTTTGGTTTGACATTGCAAATGAAATTTAATCTAAAACCGCCGCCGTTGCCAACTCTCCTGAAAACGCTTTTTCGGTTGGTGGCACCGGCGACTGCCGGTTGAACGGCGGACGCGACTGCTCATCCGCCATTTTCAGAAACAGCAGAAACGTCAACTGCTCCACGTAGTCGCCATACGACAAACCATCATCGCGGAGAATGTTGCAGTAGTTCCAAAGTTTTTGAACTAGAGCGGAAGATGTTGACATGACTTTTTTTCAGGGAGAAATACGACGTTGCGCACGGGTTTCAGTAATTTTCTTTGAGATTGTGTCGCAAATAGCGGTCACCTGCGCGCTTGAATCACCCACTACGTCAAAAGTTATCCCCCCAACACGACCACTCTCATCAAAAACTCCCGGTGGGGCATCGGAAAACCAGATTGGAATGACACCGCCCTTCTTAAATCGCTGTTTGAATTGTTCAGATTCAAATTTTGTCCAGATACGTTTCGGATACTCACGGCTTAGAAGAACCACAACGAACTGAGCATCTGATTGGTAGATTGGTCTCAGGTAGTCCTCTACATCCTGCGCCAAGATTCTGTGCTGCTCGTTCTTATCGTAGAAGACTTCTAACTCTCTCGCCTGTAAATTATTGAAAATGGCTTCTGCCAAGTGCCGCTCTGTCCCCGCAAATGAAAGGGCAACATCATACCGCGACGGAAACTGAATATCCAGATAACCCACATCTTCGGCAAAACGATCCCATGCAATATTCCTCAGATAAAAAACAAATTGAGGGTCTTCCACCGTCAATAGATGGTTTCTTTGTTCGTAGTGGATAACATCCGCCGCCTGCGGAAGCGCAGCAAGCAGTTCAACCAAATAGTTCTTTTCGATAATCTGCGTCAGACTCCCTTTGAAGTCGGCGTGGCGGAACTTTGCTTTATCGAGTGAAAGCGTCCACTCATCTGACGACGCAAGCCAATAAAGAATATGCAAGTAAGGCGCTCTGCCTTCTTGGCGCAAACGTTTGCCTCGCGCAAAATCCTGAGTGCGCGCTTGAAATTTTCTCGCCAAGGTTTCAAACACCCTGGCTTTCACTTCAGCAAAGCTGATGGTTGTTTGCTTTGTCTCGGCCTGTGCTTCCGTGATGCCGGCGTCTAGGCATGTATGGTAGGCCAGCATTTGAGCAAGGTAAAAACTGCCGTTCGCTGCGGTGATGATCTCGTCCTTTATGTTAATCGCAACTTTTAGCGTTTCCTCTCCAAGTCTCAGCACTTCCGCTACGAGGGCGTCCGGGTTCTCTTCAAATGGAATTGTTTCAAGACGGTTAGTAAGGTCATCCGCAAAATCAATAAGTGCTTCGCCTGCCCTGTTAATGCCAATGGCGATGACTTTACTATCGGCCTTTCCTTCGTCAGCCAAGACTTTCATTAAATCCGCGATTAGGCGCTTTTCGCTGTCCGCAAGCTTATGAAAATCGTCGATTACAACCGTTCCGAGTGGCTGCATTTCTGGAAGCTGCTTAATGATCTCAACATCTGCGCGGACGCGTGCTGACAACTTTAATACCTTAGTCGCGACCGCTACTTCCTCAATGGCTTTCGTGATGGCCGTAGTCTTGCCAATCCCAGAAGGCCCTTCAACAACTATGCCTCTCCCCGGCGTTTTAAGAGCCATTAGCAAACGGGGATACTCTTTTGGTTTAACGAAAGTAAATTTTGGTATGCCTGAAATTGTGAATACTTCATGGAGTTCTGGTTTATTGCTCATAGTAGTTATTGGCTTTTGGCGTATGAAAATTCATGACTCATACGAGTTCCCCGGTGAACGCCTTCTGCAAAATGGACTGGCGGAGGCGGGTGGCGCGCTGGAGGTTGGCGGTCACCACCGACTCCAACTCCTCCACCACGCTCAACCGCCGCTCCACTTCCGCCACGATCCGCGTCTGCTCGGCAGGCGGAGGGAGCGGGAGCGCGATGGATTTGATTTCTCCGAGATTCAGCCGTGGACGACCGACGCCGTGAACCATACCCTTCGTTCGCTTGCGAACAGGGTCGGAGTTGAGCGCGACATTCATGTATTTCGGCAAAACTGAACCGTGCGGCTTGAAGCGAATGCAATCCGCTTTGACGATGGCTGGGCCAAGCGTCTCTGGGATGATACAGGAACGCGGTGGGTTTTCTCCGAACCCGGCAATGACGAGATCGCCTGCGAAAATACGGTGCTTCTGAAGTCGTTCAAAGTGCGCTTGGGCAATGTGCGCTTCTTCATCGACGTAAACGCCGTCGCCAATGTTTTGAAGTCGGATCACACGCGGGCCGCTATCCATGTAATGCTCAGTCTTGAGGTTCGAGCCAAAAGGACCGTCGGTAATCGAGTTTGGTTCAGGTGCTGCAAGTTGTTCAACAGTCGCCCAAGTCCAACCAGTAGGCAGCTCGGGCAGCTTTACTGTTTCGGGTGCGGCGGGTTCTTTGTATTTGCCACGGCCCAGCCAGTTTTGGCGGCGCTCGGTGAGGATGCGGGCAAGGAGCTCCGCGCCGGTTTCAAAAGGCGCGTTGTTGTAGGCCGCGTCCCCTGACGCGGCGTTTCCTTTCGCCTTCACCCGCCCGCCGCGTGGGGGCACGCGGCCTACAAGTTCGGCTTCGGTGGGGACGAGGCGGCCTTCGCAGGCGGCTTTGAGGACGGCGGCGCGGTAGCGTTTGAGGTTGGCCTGCACCCGCCGCAACGCCGCCACCCCCGCCTCCAGCCGCGTGAATTGCTTCTCAATCTCCGCCACAATTCGCCGCTGTTCGGGGAGGGGTGGAACTGGAACGCGAAGCGCGCGAACGTGCGCCACGTTCAATCGAGGAACGGCAGTGCCGAGTCGGTGCTTGTCGAACTGTCTGCGGAGAACTGGCGAACGCAAAACCCATGCGACATAGCGCGGCGAGACAACCTCGGAACGCGGGCGAACTCGGACAGATGATTGCGTGATGTTGCCGCCATCGAGGTCCGGCGGCACAACCGCCACTTTTCCGATCGTGCCGACAATCGAAAGAATGACGTCGTCCGGCTTCAACACCGAGCGTTTATACTTTCCTGCAATCGCCGGCGTGGTGCGGCGAATCGAAGACAAATCAATCACGTCCTCGACAATCTCTGTCGGGCGAACGTAGGGAACACCACCGGGCATGTCTGGGCCGGGCTGAAGAATTCCGTAAAGAATTGGTGCTCCATCCGCCGCGACTTCTGCGAGCGATTCCCAACGCCAGCCCGACGGAAGTTTGTCGTCTATCGCGCTCATGCGGCGAGCACCTCGTTAAGTTCATCGAGCAGCTTGGGCAGTTGTTCGCCGAAGAGTTGATGGGCTTTGCCCAAGCCGCCGCGCTGGTTGAACGGTGCGCGCTCGAAATCTTCCGGCTCAATGCTGATGGCCGTGGCGATGTGGTCGCGAATCAAATTGAGCCATGCGAGTTGTTCGGCACTGAACTTGACGCCAGCCTTGGCCTTGTCCATGAGCCATTCGTTGAACCGTTCGGACACGGAGTCGGCGAAGGGCGCGAGCACGGGTTGTTGTTCCAGCGCGAAGCGGACGAGGGCGACGAGGTCGGCAAAACGATGAACGGCGCTAGATTTACGTCCGCCCTCACCCTTGCCCTCTCCCCCGGGGAGAGGGGATGCTTGTTCCCGCGTCCTGGTAAATTGGGCGTCCACGGATGTTCGAGCGGCGGACTGCGATTCTCCCTCTCCTTGGGGGAGAGGGCCGGGGTGAGGGCGGTTGTCCACCAATTCAAATGCCCGCCACAATGTGTTGACCGGGTCGTTGCCGAACGGCTCTTTCAACTTCGCTTCCAATTCTTTCAACATGGTTTCCGTGAGCCGCTGTTTGTAAGGGCGGCTATACAGAATTTGCAGGGCGGTGATCTCGGCCTGGTGCTGCTCGATGTAGGCGCGGAAGGATTTTAGCAGGTTCGCGGCTTTTTCCTTCGCGGCGGCATCGAAGCCTTGATGCGTGACAACATCAGCGGTGACGGTGTCAATGGTCTGCTCGTTCTGTTGCTTAAGTTTTACGAGCGTGTCGCGCAGGGCGGGCTGGTCAAATGGTGCGCAAGCTTCGAGAACCAGTTCTTTCTTTGCGGCCTCAAATTTTTCGGGCGCGACTTCGGCGGGCGATGCACCCGGCTTGCCGGTCGCGCGTTCGGCAATGGCGTTGGGATCAATCGCGCGCAGCAGCGTGGCGGACATTTGCGCGATGGTTTTGCCTCCGGCGATTTCCGCGATCTGCTGGCGCTGCGCAGAATCCAGTTCGCGGTCAAGGCGCGCGAGGCGTCCGGCCAGCGTGGTGAGCGTGTCTTCATCGCGTTTGCCGAGGGCGACACCGAGCAGGAGTTTGTCGAACTTGACGGTGGGCTGTTTCTCCAGCGGACGGGAATCGGTCTTGTCGCTTTCGCACACGCCCACGGCGTCCACGATGACGAAATGGGTCTTGGCCCGTGCGTCGGCACCGCTCACGGCCTGCAAATCGGTGGGCGTGAGCACGCGTGTGCCACGACCTTTCATCTGCTCGAAATAAACGCGGCTGCGGACGTCGCGCAGAAACAGCAGACATTCGAGCGGCTTGATGTCTGTGCCAGTGGCGATCATGTCCACGGTCACGGCGATGCGGAGTTGCGGCGAGGTGCGAAATTCCTGGATGAGCGTTTCGCCTTTGGCGGCTTTGCCAGTGTCCGGGTGACGGGATTGGTAAGTGATTTTCTTGGCGAAGTCGTTGCCTTTGCCGAAAACTTCGCGGCAGATATGGACGATGTCTTCGGCATGGGAATCGTCCTTGGCAAAGATAAGCGTCTTAGGCACGAGCGTGCGACCGGGAAACAGTTCGGTGAAGAGCACATCCTTGAACGCCTGCAGCACGGTGCGGATTTGCGACGGGACGACGACGGAGCGATCCAGTTCCGGCGCGGCATAGGTGAGGTCTTCGTCCAATTGTTCCCAGCGCTTGGAGCGGTCGAGCTTGTTGCGCTTGTCCACGTAGAAACCTTTTTCCACCTTGCCGCCTTGCTCGGTGACCTTTGTTTTGATGCGATAAACTTCGTAGCCGACATT